>VMGT01000027.1 GCA_007376725.1 Parcubacteria group bacterium Greene1014_15
AATTTGACAAACTGAATCGGGATTCAGAGAGGAAAATTACGCTTTTTTGGTCCAAAATTTGGAAAATTCTAGTCGAAATGGAGATCGTGGATAGGCTCTTAGGTAGCACTATTGAGTAGATGGGCATCTGACTCAAGGTGAATGTTCATGTCGAGGTTCGGCAAGCGAACACTCGTGTCGTTTGTGTCGAACCGCACAGGGATAACTGTTTTGGAAAGGCGCTCCGCCACGTCTGCTGGGATGCCGAAATGGCGATGGGCGGGAACTGAAACCAACATCATTGATTTGAAGAGTTTCAGGCGCAGGCCGGTCATGAGAGGTAGGCGGTCCTCAAGTATGATCTCTTCCGTGCCGACCTCAAGCGTCGTGTGTGAGAGGTCAAGGTCGATGTTTGGCTTGATGTCGTCGATGATCCGTTCGAGGTTCGGTAACTCCATGAATCCGAACTTGGCGATGATCACGATGACGCTTCGACCAAGATCTTTCACGGAGTACCGGGTTTCTTTCGCAACATAGGGAACTGGCAACTGCGCGATATGGAGGAAGAACAGGCATCGCGGAATGCTCGCGTGGCGGTGGATGTTTACGAGGAGCGATGCGGGGAGAGGATCTGTTACTTTTTCGATCGGGTACGAAGTCATAAATATCGTTGCCCTATCGAGCTCGAGATACCTATGTCCGTTCTCAACCAAAATGCCGTTATTTTCATCGAGCCGCCTCTTGGTTTGCAACAGCCAGCTTACATTATGCGTGTTTGCATAACTGTGGATTGCATCGCCGAGGCGCTTGCGTCCCCATTGCCATGTGGTCATAATGACGTACATAGCGATGCCGATCACAAGTGGAATGTACGCGCCCTCGAAAAGTTTGTGACTGTTTGCCACAAAAAAGATGCCGTTTGTGAGCGTGAAAAAACCACACAGGAGGGCGGCGGGAATTTTACGCCATCCCCACATTTTTACAGCGACGATGTAGAGTACCATCGACGTGATGAGCATGCCTCCAGAAACTGAAAATCCATACGCAGCGCCAAGTTCTGCGCTTGTCTTGAAGTTAATCGCAAGAAGCACGCATCCGATGTACAGGAATGTATTGACGGCCGGAATATAGATTTGGCCGCGGTGTTCGCTGTGCGTATGGATGATGCGGAGTTTCGGAATCAACTTCAAGTTGATTCCTTGTGCCGCGAGCGAAAACATACCGGTAATTAATGCCTGACTTGCAATGACGGCTGCTATGGTTGCATGAATTACCATGGGCAAAAGCAGGACGGTGGGAACCATGCTGAAAAAAATGTTCTTCGCAATGACTGCCTGTCCGCTCAAAAGATACGCACCTTGACCGAAGTAGTTGAGTAGGAGAGCTGGGTACACAAAGTAGAGCCAGGTTCTTCTGATCGAGGTCGCACCAATGTGACCCATGTCAGCATAGAGCGCTTCACCTCCGGTAATGACCAGCATGACTGCGCCAAGCACTTCAAGGCGTTGCAGTGAGCCCAAGGAAACCATGAACTTGAATGCATAGCGTGGGTCTATCGCAAAGAGAATCTCCGGATTCTGCCCTATGTGATAGGCTCCGAGTGCGCCAATTGCGAGGAAGTATAGGCCGATCACAGGACCCGTTATCTTGCTGATTTTTGCTGTCCCTTTATACTGCAGGGCAAACAAAAGTGTCAGGATAATGAGCGTGAGCGGCGTGACAAACGACTCGAATTTTTCTGTGACGACCTTGAGTCCCTCAATTGCCGATTGAATTGAAATCGTCGGTGTGATGAACCCATCCCCAAGCAGAAAGCCAACGCTTACAAGCAATGCACTAAACACAAATGCCGGAGCGCCATATTTTTTGACGATCGATAAAAGAGCAAATGCTCCGCCCTCACCTTCGTGATCGGCATGCAGTACGAAGCAGACGTACTGAATCGTGACAACAAAGGTTATTGTCCAGAATATGAGGCTGATTGAGCCATACACATTTTTAGGCGTGACAGGTACTGGATGGATACCAAAAAAGATAAAGTTCACGGCGTAGAGCACAGAAGTACCGATGTCGCCAAATGCGATACCGACTGCTGTAAGCATGGCGGCAACAGCTGCAGACTTGAAGAAGGAAACCCCTTCTTGTTGAAGATACTGCTGAATTCGCACAACAACCCCCTTTTTGGTGGTTTTGTTGACGTGACTGTAAACTGACAAAGAAACTGGTTCGGATGCAATTATACCACAGATATTCTTTTTGTGAAGGCTACGTTTTGTAAGCACTCACAGCCATGAATAAATCCCTCCCGCCCTCCCTTTAGTAAAGGGAGGAGTTGCATTTGACTCCCTCCTTTGCAAAGGAGGGGTGAGGTGGATTTGAGCTGTGAGTGCTTACCGCATTTTCACACGCATAGCATTTGACGATCTGTTTTTTGTAGTTAGTATTGAGCCTGGTAACTACTTGTATTTTTGAGAAGGAGGAAAGATATGAAAACCGTCCTTGTTCTTGGTGGCGGAATGATGGGGCGGGCGATAGCTCGTATACTGGCGAAAGACTTTGCTGTAACCGTTGCGGACATATCTCCGGATGTTCGCACAGCGTTCAAGAATACCGAATGCATCACGACGCTCATCGCAGATGTTTCAGATCGATACATAACTGCGCTCGCGAAAAAGTTTGATTGTATTGTTACCGCACTGCCTGGGAAAATTGCCTTTTCTGTACTCAAGAATGTCATTCGTGCAGGGCGGCCGATTGTTGACATCTCATTTTTTGACGAAGATCCGTATCGTCTGCAAGAGCTTGCGCGCAAGCATCGCACGCCGCTTATCATCGACTTTGGAATTGCGCCCGGACTCTCAAATTTGATGCTTGGACGACAAATGACGCTCATGCAAGTTGAGAAGTTTGTTTGCTATTGCGGCGGACTGCCGGAACACGCGGAGGCGTCGTGGTTCTATAAAGCGCCTTTTGAGATCGCAAGTGCGATGGATATTTGTACTCGTCCGGCAAGAATGAGAATGAACGATGAAATTGTCGTACAGTCGGCAATGAGTGATTATGAAATCGTTTATTTCGATGGCATTGGCGGATTGGAAGCTTTTGCGACAGATGGGCTTCGCACACTTCTCAATCTTCCCGTGCCGATGATGATCGAAAAGACACTTCGCCACATCGGATTTCGTCGAATCATCCGACCGTTTATTGATTCAGGGTTTTTTTCTGAAGAACCGATTGCAATGCACGGTGTGCTTGTTTCTCCTTTTGAAATAACGGAGAAACTTTTGCGCAAAGCCTGGGCTCTTGCACCGGAAGAGAAAGAATTTACGGCACTGCGGCTTCTGTTTGAAGGCGGAAATTCGCGATTTGTATATGATCTTGTTGATCGTGGAGATAGAGAACTCGGCATGACATCGATGGCACGACTTGTCGGATATACTTGTGCGTCTATGGTGCATGCGTTCGCTGAAGGTCTTGTGGAAAAGCCCGGGATAATTCCTCCTGAAGAAATTGGCATGCAGAGCGATGTCGCGAACTTTGTTCTCAATTTTCTCGCCTCTCATGGAGTTCAGTTTACGATTCGATTTGCAAATACTGAATCTCGCGCATAAAAGAACAGCCGTATGTCATTGACATACGGCTGTGTAACTAAGAGCCTATCTACTATCTAATGCCTAGACGAAATGTTCAAAATTTGTTGCGAAAATTGCGTATTTTGAGGAAGCATATGGGGAAGCTGACGAAAAAGACGCAATTTGCAACAGAATTTTGGACATTTCGGCAGGCAAGCGATATTTTGCTTTGTATTTTGCAGTTAGATAGGAGATAGGCTCTAAGGCTTTAAGTAAAAATAACTTTTCTGTCGGTGTTTTTAGGAAGCGCTAGAAGAACGATACAAGCGGCCATTATACATTGGCCGCTTTTTTCTATGAACATGGAAGATTAAAAGATGATAATAAAAAAGAGAATTGCGAGGATGATTCGATAGATGCCAAATGGAATGAATGTGTTGTTTCGTATGAATCGCAAAAGAAAACGAATGCTCGCAAGCGCTACGATGAGAGATACGAAAAATCCGATTCCAAGGTGAAGCATATTTTCCGTGGAAAATAATTCATAGTTTTTGAAGATATCGAGTCCTGTTGCCGCGGCTATGGTTGGAACAGCGAGAAGGAAAGAAAATTCGACGATAGCTTGTCGAGAGATGCCGAGAAAGAGGCCGCCAATAATGGTGGCCGCCGAGCGGGAAACTCCGGGAATAATGGCGAGTGCCTGGAAAACTCCGATGAGTGCCGCTTGTCTATATGTAATTTCGGCGGTTTCAAGTGCCGCCGGTTTTCTTTTGTGCGCGAGTTCAAATCCAATAAGCACGAGACCGCCAATACCAAGAGCGATAAGTGTTATCGTCGAGTTACCGAGCAGATATGTTTTTGCAACGGTATACAATAACAAGCCGATAATGCTTGTCGGCAGAAAAGCAACAAATATTTTTTTAAATGTTTCAAGTTTCGTGAATGATCGGAAATAGAGGACAAGGACAGCAGTGATGGCGCCGAGTTGAATTGCAATCTCAAATGTTTTTAAAAATTCCGTTGGCGGAATCTCAAGAATCCTACCGGCCAGTATGAGATGGCCAGTGGAAGAGATAGGGAGAAATTCCGTGACGCCCTCAATGATGCCCAAGATAATGCTATCGAGAATAGTCATGTGTGCAGTATATCAGAAAACAGAGCCGGCTTCGTTCAAAGAACGAAGCCGGTAGATGTCATTAACTTTTAGTGCGTTGATGTAACGCAATACACATATAGGTGAGTTGCGCTGCGCCGTAGGCGGTAATGTTGGTCATGCCGAGCGGTGGAGCGACCTCAACAATGTCCATGCCGATGACATTGCGAGCCTTGAAAAGTTTTTTGAGCAATTCGATCGTATAGCTCCAGGAGAGGCCGTTCTGAACAGGAGTTCCTGTTGCAGGCATGTGCGAAGGATCGATCCCGTCAATGTCGATAGTTAGATAGACGTCTTTTGTCTGAATACAGTCTACGATTGTTTCAGGTGCGGGCGTATGATGCGGATGTGTCGAATCAGGATTCCATCGAAAGGGCATGATTTGATCTCTATGCGCGCATGCGTATTCGAACTCTTCTCGCGAATATGATCGAATCCCGACTGGAACGCTCGGAAAACCGAGCTCTGCCGCACGGCGCATCACCGAGCAGTGAGCGTAGATGCCGACTGGGTCTTTGCGGAAATCCTCATCGCTTTCTCGCAAGTCAAAGTGCGCATCGATCTGGAGAATTGTTGGTAATTGTTTTCCTAGTTCACTGCATGTTTTTGCGATGCTTTTGAAGATACCGATTGAAACTGAATGATCGCCCCCAAGTCCAACGATAAATGGATTACCCATGTTCGCGATCTTTTGATGTCGATTGTAGACACGTTTGACCATTGTCTCTGCACTGCACTCGTTCAGTTTTTTTATCTCTTCATATGCGATGACCGCATTGTTTCTAGGAGTTGTCCCTGTTATCGGTTCATAGAACTCGATCTGTGTATCAAGAATATGATGGATCGCTTCTGGACCTTTCTCTGCTCCGGCAAGACCGGAAGATCGATCGAAGGGAAGACCGAGATAGACGACGTCAACACCAGGTACGACCATACTGTAAATAATCGAAGGTACGCTTTGAGTCACCTGTTCTCCTTTGTGTTTGGTGGACATGACTATTCTTGGAGCATAGTACCTCGTAGGGTATGTTCGTCAAGTTGTTGAACTGTAACCCATCACACCTCCAAAATCCACCCCATCCCTCCTTTCAAAAAGGAGGGGGTTCACATCCACCCCATCCCTCCTTTCAAAAAGGAGGGGGTTCACATCCACCCCATCCCTCACCCCATCCCTCCTTTGCAAAGGAGGGAGAGGCATTCGACCTCCCCCTTTATGAAAGGGGGAGTGTGGGGGATTTTCCGAGGGTGTGAGCAGTTACGTTGAACTTGATGAAAATGAGAGCGCAATGGAGTTGATGCAGTATCTTTTTCCAGTTGGCGGAGGCCCGTCATCAAAGACGTGCCCGAGGTGTGATTCGCACTGGGCACATCGCACCTCTGTTCTTTCAATGCCAAATGATGTGTCGTGTATGTATTCCAGGTGATCAGGATGTACAGGAGAGAAAAAACTTGGCCAGCCTGTTTTTGATTCAAATTTATTGCCGGTTGCAAAGAGAGGAAGTCCGCAGGCTACGCACTGGTAGATTCCTGTTTTTGGCACGCCCTCTTCCACGGCACAGGTAAAAGCGGCTTCCGTGCCGCGTTCACGAAGCACTCGATATTGTTCAGGTGTTAAAACTTTTTTCCACTCTTCTTCCGTCTTGTGAATTTTTTGCAGCACAAACATATTCTATCATACCCTACTTTGACTCTCGTCTTTTTTGAATAGCTGACGATATTCCACCGAGCGTCCGTCAGTTTCTGCTCGCTTAATGCTCTTTTTCATTCCACTGGATATTCCGTAATCTGTATAAACTACTGTCGCTTCCGCAACAGAACCCCAGACAAAGCCAGCAAGTATGCCGAGTTTGCGTTGTTCCGGAATGCCATCATCTAAAATACTTTCTTGCGTATAGAGAAGGTGGCTTGCGAATGGCGCCTCGTTTCTCAACAAACAATCGTGCAGGCAGAGGCGAGCGTAATGAGTATTTTTTTCAACATCGCCGGCGTAAGGAGTTTCAACAACAACACGTCTCATTATCTGTTCTTTCTTTGTATTTTGTGGTCGTGGGGAGCAAGGATGTTAGAGTTTATCTCATCACAGACTAACAAGCTCAATTCCTGTTGTCAAAACTTATACGTTGTTGCAAAGCGCTGTGACGCATACTATGTTACTATGCTTCTCATGGAGCAATTTCTGCCCCTAAAAAACTGTTCTTGTCACCTCTTATGAACAACACACAAACATACAAAATAAAGGGAATGCATTGCGCATCGTGCTCTGCAATCATCGAAAAAACATTGAAGAAAACAGAAGGCGTTCATTCTGTGGAAGTAAACTACGGCACTGAAACCGCGAAAATTGTTTATGATGCGACAAAAACAGATTCCCACAAACTCTCGGCCACGATAGAGCCGCTTGGTTATTTTCTTGTCTTGCCCGCCGCAGAAGAAATGGGTATGAGAGCGGATGAACACGCGACACACCTCGGCCTTAATCAAACAAAGAAGGAAAAACTCGCGGAAATTGCAGACATGAAAACAAAAGCCATGTCGGCAATTCCTCTTGCAGCCTTCAGCATTTTTGTCATGGGATGGGAAATACTTGCACAGCTTCAACTGATTGGAGCGCCGTCAGCAACTCTTTCAGAGTTTTTTCACCATCTCTTGCCTCTCATGGCTACGCATGTGCTCTTTATTGTCGGAAAACCTTACCTCCTCGGCATGTATCGCTTTTTTCGCTATGGAAAAGCGAATATGGATACACTGATCGGCATCGGCACATCAGTTGCTTTTGTGTATAGCTTCATCATCACTGCATTTGAAGAGCCGCTCCGTCAGTTGGTGAATGTCGATCATACATACTATGATGTGACGATTGTCGTCATTACATTCATCGCACTCGGTAAATACCTCGAGGCGCGATCAAAAGAGAAGACTGGTGATGCGATCGAGAAACTCCTTAATCTTCAGGCAAAAACAGCATTGGTGATTCGACACGGAAAAGAACAAGAACTACCCGTTGATCGTGTTGTCCATGGTGACCTGATTGTTGTGAAGCCTGGAGGCAGAATTCCCGTTGATGGCACCATTACCGATGGCGCATCATTTATAGACGAATCAATGATCACCGGAGAGCCGATGCCGGTGAAAAAGACTGTCGGCGACTCCGTCGTTGCAGGAACGATAAATACGAACAGCGCTTTTACTTTCAAGGCAACAAAAGTCGGTTCGGAAACACTCTTGGCTCACATTATTAAGATGGTTGAGGATGCGCAAGGAAGTCGCGCGCCGATCCAAGCTCTTGCTGACAAAATCTCAAGCGTCTTTGTACCGGCAGTTCTCGTGCTCTCGATTATCACGCTCGGCATGTGGCTTGTAATCGGCGCAGAATATCTTCCATTCTCGCAGGCGCTCTCGTACGGACTTACTGCCTTTGTTGGCATTCTGGTGATTGCGTGTCCGTGCGCGCTTGGGCTTGCAACGCCGACTGCGATCATCGTCGGCGTAGGGAAGGGAGCGAAAGAAGGCATCCTTATCAAGGATGCGGCTACGCTTGAGAAGTTGCACAAAGTGGATACAGTTGTGGTTGATAAAACAGGCACGATAACAAAAGGAAAACCGGAGCTCGTGAGTATTACCAATTACTCCAAACTTGATGATGCAACAATCATCTCTGTTCTTGCCGCTCTTGAAAGTAAATCGGAACATCCAATTGCTCATGCGGCGCTTGCATACGCACGAACAAAAAACAGCGTATTTGATCCGGCGCAAGACTTCGAGAACATCAAAGGAAAAGGCGTTAAGGGTGTCATCAAAGGAATTGAATACTTCGCCGGAAATGCAAAACTTGCTTCTGATCTCCATCTTCGATTTGATACAAAAAGTATCGAGGTGGAAACGGCAAAAGGCAAGACACCGATACTATTAGCCACAAAGGATGAGATACTTGCTGTCGTATTGGTTGCCGATGCGATCAAGAGAGAGGCGGTTGAAGCAGTTCGAAATCTGCACAGACTCGGAATCAAAACTGTGATGCTGACGGGCGACGATACGAATACCGCGAATGCGATCGCGCATGAAGTCGGTATTGATGATGTCGTTGCTGAAGTACTCCCTGAAGACAAGTTGAATAAAATACAGGAATTACAGAAACAGGGTCGCATCGTAGCGATGGCAGGTGACGGTGTCAATGATGCGCCAGCGCTTGCGCAGGCGGATGTTGGTATTGCTATGGGCACGGGCACGGATGTTGCGATCGAAACGGCCGGAATTACGCTTCTCCACGGCGACATATCGAAGCTCGTCAAAGCGATCAAGCTTTCGAAGATGACGATGCGCGGGATAAAGCAAAACTTGTTTTGGGCATTTATCTATAATCTCGTCGGGATTCCGATCGCGGCAGGTGTGCTGTACCCGGTTTTCGGATTACTTTTGAGTCCCGTTTTCGCAGGACTTGCGATGGCGTTCTCAAGTGTTTCAGTGGTCGGCAACTCTCTAAGGCTTAAGGCTAAACAACTCTAAATATGAAAACATTTATATTACACGTAACGGGAATGCATTGTCCTTCGTGCCCGATGCTTATCGAGAGCGAGTTGCGAGATCTTCCCGAAGTGGCGAGAGCGCATGCGTCTCTCAAACATCAGCACGTCGAAGTGACGGGTGAGTTTGGAGACAAAACGCTTGCGCATGTTGCCGAGGACCTGACTGCAGTAGTAAAGAAACACGGCTACACATTATCTCCGGAGAGACAAAAACATTCCGTGGGATGGGGAGATTTCTCGCGTGCCATTCCTATCGCTCTTGCATTCATTGCACTGTTTATTATTTTGCAAAAGCTTGGCATCGTAAATCTTGTGACAACGTCAAATGTTACCTACGGGACCGCATTTGTTATCGGACTCATCGCTTCAGTCTCGACCTGCATGGCAGTCATTGGCGGGCTGGTTCTTTCGATGTCGGCAAATTTCGCAAAAGAGGGAGACAAAATCAGACCGCAACTATTCTTCCACACCAGTCGTCTCGTCTCATTCTTCGTGCTCGGCGGTGTTATTGGCGCGCTTGGCTCGACATTCACACTTGGCGATACCGAAACATTTATATTGAATCTCTTGATCGCGATGATATTATTCCTTCTCGGCATCAACTTACTCGATATATTCCCGTGGGCAAAGAAACTTCAGCCGGTGTTGCCAAGTTTCTTTGGAAAACATGTGAGCGAGCTTCGGAATATGAACCATACGCTGACGCCATTCCTCTTGGGCACGGCGACGTTCTTTCTTCCTTGTGGCTTCACGCAATCAATGCAGATTTATACGCTCACGACCGGCAGTTTTTGGACAGGCGCTCTTACCATGTTCGCATTTGCTCTCGGCACGCTTCCGATCCTCGCTCTTTTAAGCTTCAGCTCACTTCGTATTCATACGAAAGCCCAGTCAGGCGTATTCTTCAAAACCGCGGGGCTCGTGGTCATATTCTTTGGGGTGTTCAATCTTATTAACAACCTTGCGGTGGCGGGAATCATTGCGCCGCTCTTTAGTTTCTAAAACCATGAACTTAACGGTTATATCAATTCTTGTCGCAGGTCTTCTTATCGGGGGAACAATTATGTTTTCCAGTGGATCGTCAAATGTCCAGGCGGGCGCTGCAGAAAATGTCACGATTATGAATGGCAAACAAATTGTCGAGATTACGGCGAAAGGTTCGTATGCCCCCAGGGTCTCACTCGCACAGGCAAACATACCGACTGTGCTCAAAGTGAAGACGCAAGGAACGTTTGACTGCACTGCCGCGCTCGCCGTTCCCGCAGTCGCTTACAAGGCGATGCTTCCATCGACGGGAGAAACACTTATCGAGATTCCACCGCAGAAACCAGGATCAATCGTGCAGGGTATCTGTGGCATGGGAATGTACAACTTCAAAGTACGGTTTGACTAGGCTTCTTGAGAAGAACGCGCAAAGAAAATAGGTGCAAAAGCAAGGATAAGGGCACGGCAAACACGGGGACGAGCGCCAAGGGAAAATCAAAAAGAAGATAATTTGGATTGTCAAGCGCCACTGCCTGATATGGTGTCGGAGAAGTAAGAAAGCCGAGAATAATAGCGACAATCAGGTCCGCAAATCCTACAATGTTCCAAACAATCGCCAATTTTTTACCAAAAGAGAAATTAAAAAATAGTATCGCGGCAACGACTGGAGCAGTGGCTCCGATGATGACGTCTCCAATCCCCGAGGGAATCGCAAACTCTGCTGGCATTAATCCCTGTGCATGCAGAGTCAAAAATACTATTCCCATAACTCTAGTCACTTGCACTCCTATGATCCATGGCTGATAGATGTTGTCAACCAATTTTTGAAAAGCGGTCGATTTGGCGAGAAAAGTTATGCCGACAATAATCGGCACAAACAGTAGTCCTATATTTGGAATTGGATACAGCGATAAGGCAAGAAAAAATCCGCCCCGCGAAAACAGAAGGGCGGCGGCTAACCATGCTGAAAGAGCAAAACCGATTCCAAACGCTAAAAACCGACGCTCGGTCGCACGAAGAAAAATCAGCCACACTAAAATCAGTATCGTTACCGGCGCCACGATCATTGTAGTCATTAATTCTTCAGGAAATTCCAACATGGCTTAAAGTTATACACAAGCTATAGTTATAATCATAAGCCTGATCATATATAATGGCTATATGGAATTAATCACAGGATTACTCACAGGTTGGGGAGCCATTTTGCTCGCAGTCTCTATGGTGCTGACTGTGGCATTAAAGTGGCCGAGCTGGTTGCATTACGTTTGGGCGCTGCTCGTGTTAATCTCCGGCATCCTCTCAATGTAAATAGTACTTACGCACTTGGCGCATTTCTCCGCTTGCTCGCTCCGTTTGCTCCCGCGCTGTATAGGTAATACAGCTTGGTGCGCCCACCTCGCTCGCGCCTCGAACTGCATCCAACTGCGTAAGTCCTTGCATCGGAATTTCAAAGTTTTCACCCCTCCCCATCAAACTGAAGCCGAAGGCTTCAGTTTGATGGGGGTTTCTGCAGATTATCACATCAGTGAGGCGAAATAGGTGCGATCTTCACACCAAACAGGCTGATGCCGCGAAGCGGCATCAGCCAAACACCACTGACTTCAGCGGTCCATCACGAGATCTAAACCACACTTCTACCAGAAGCATGGTCATACCACACGATCTACAGATGAGCGGATCAACACCGCTCTCTCGCATGCGACGTTCCCGCCACAAGACTGATTTCCTGCACATTTTCGTCGTCTGTAAAAGCAGACGACGAGCCATTCTACAGTCAGAAGCTTTGGTACGAGCAGAGAACATCCCCGCATACCGAATCACGCGGAAGTGTTTGTCGTGAATATGGCGTATGAGACGAGAAAAGAACTGAAACACTGAGAGTGTTTCAGTTCGATACACGCCCTCCGTCTTATCCTGATACTGAAAGGTAACAAATGAACCATCGTACCCTTTGATTCGAGATTCAGCCACCGCAGGACGTTTTGCATACCGACCAATATACCGCGTGGTAAATTGCGCGTTGTCGAGCTTCTTTCCCATCCACACATACCATATCTTTCCATACAATGTATTCCAGAATGCGAAAAAACGACGAGTGTGTACCAAGCATCGTGTATGATCTGCCAACAGTTCCTTCGGCAATCGCTGTCTGCAGGCGTGGCTTCAAACGTGAGACTACCTGATACTTCCATCGAGCCTTTAACATATCCCAGGGGATAAACACATTATGAACCCATCGCTTTCTATCAAGAGAAAGTCCGCCCCCAGTGATCAACAGGTGGATATGCGGGTTAAACTTCAGATCAGAACCAAAAGTGTGTTGTACCATAACGATACCAGGAATATAGCCATACTTTTCAGCACAGATAGACAAGACCGTAGTCTTCGCAGCGGTGAACAACACCCCTAACAACGCTCTCTTCCAACCAAAAAGATTCCGCAGTTCCTGCGGAATCGTGAATACGATATGATGATAGGGGACATTGAGCAGATCAACAGACATTCTCTCCATCCAGTTGTCAGTGGCAACCTTTCCACAACTTGAACAGAACCTACTTTTACAGGAATGTGGTATCATACGTTCATCACCACAGCCATTCGGACACTGGTAGGGGTGATACCCCCTTTTTAAAGGATCTCGGCAGTTACGCACTTTTTGTACGTTTTCGAGGATGGCAGAGCGAAGTGGCTTACCCGAACGTTCACAGTCTTCCACAAACGCATCCCAGTGATCATTGAGTATTTGTTTGAGAGTGTATGGTCCTGAAAGTACTTCAATCATACCTTCAGTATACCGTATGCTCTCTAATAAGTACTCAAACGTTGGTGGGGGGTGTGCCCGTTAGGGCTAATTTACATGGAGTTACAATAACACAGTTGGGTAGAGAATTTTCTCATTCTGGCATTTTGATAATGGTGACACCGGCATATCCATCGGCGATATACATGTAGTTGTTATCAATCGCAATCCTGTTTGCTTCTCCTTTATTACTGATGTGTTGCATAAAAATTGGCTTGGCGGGATTCGTCATATCATATACATCCGCGCCGTCACGGACGACAAATGCTTTGTTGCCATACATAGCCACATGATGCGCGAACCCTCGCTCAATAGCGATATTTTTGATGAGTTCAAGTGAGCCATCCGGGCGTATGTTAAAGATATCCACCCCATCTTCTCCTCGCGCGACATAGGCATGATCATTTTTCACAGTAACCGAGCCGGGATATTTTTGATAGGTATAAGAATCCCGGACAATCGGTTTTTGAGGATCAGAAATGTCGAACACCGTGATCGAATAGGGACTGTTACTGATACCGACAGCCCATCGTCCATCTACACTTAAATCTCTTGGAATACCCATCGGAAACGGAGTTCTGGAAATTTGCACGAGCGAAGTTAGATCTGCTATGTCATACACCAACAAACCTATTTCGCCGATGGTGGAGTATAAATAATTTCCCTGGATTTGGATACTATCTATTTCCGCTGGCGCCATTTTGATTTTTTGTGGAGATTGTATGTTAGCAATGTCATATACTCGAACTCCGCCTCCGTTAAAATATGCATTTTTAGCATCCAAAACAAGACTGGTGTATTTGTAGCTTGCGGTGAAAGGTTCGGAATATGTGTGCTGGGGATTTCCGGGATCGCGAACATTGGCGAGATTAAAATACTTTTGCTCCACGGCTATATATAATTTGCTGCCCCACTTGTAAATGTTGAATGCTCGCCCCCCAAGATCGAAGTCTTTTACGTGGCGGGGACTAGCTATATTTGAAATGTCCACTATTCTCAACCCGGTGGAGCCATCCGCAAGAAATGCAAAACCGTTTTCAACAACAATGTCCTGAAGATCGGCAGATCCGACAATGCTTTCTCCGGCCTGAATGATTTTTGGATTTGCAGGAGAACTAATATCGATGGGTGTGAGACGATACGGGTATGAACCTATAACATACGCGTGGGTACCGAGAAGATCGAGACCTCGTATGTCGGTCGGTAGTTCGACTGAAGATATCACCGTTGCCGCTACTGGATTAGATATATCAATAACTTCAAATACGGATGTCTGGCTGTAACCCTGCGCGGTACTTTTTGTGGAAGCAACTCTTCCGACATACGCATAATTTCCTTCAATTCCGAATCCGGCGGTATGTGATTCGAAGGGAAAGACCTTCACGACTTTCGGACTACTCGGATTTCGCACATCTACAATATTCAATCCGCCCAGTGTTTCTACAATATAGGCATAGCTGTCTTTTACTACAATATGAGAAGGCGCCCGTCCCGTAAGATATGTTTTTGAAACTTGCTTGATGTTCTGCGGGCTTTTTGCATCTAAAATCAATATTTCGTTTCCTGCAACAAGATAGACGTACCCACTATCAACACTGATTGCCGACGGCCAAAAATTTCGCAAATTATAAACTCCCACCGTTTGTTCGGCGCTATCTAAAATCCGCAGTTCCCGGCTGTCGGCGATGTACACATAACCATCTTTTTGAAAGGCCGCTTCTGCGAAAGCGGGCGTATCTATGGTTTGTATTTTTATCGGAGACAACGGGTCTGTAACGTCCACGATTTGCAAAACATCATCACGCGAAAGAGACGCGACAACACCGTTTGCTACCGCTATCAACTCGGTATAACCCGGTGTGGGAATAGATTTGATTTGTTGCACGGGTTGAATTTGTGGCGGTGGTTCTGGTCTCGCTTGTTCTTGGACAATAATCTCTTTTGGTTTTGTATTTTCGTGTGTTGTCTTTTTCTCTATCACCGTTTCTTTCTTTTCCTCGTGTGTTGTCTTTTTCTCTACAGCAACTATCGTTTTCTTTTCCTCAACAATCGTTTGTTTTGCAATGACCGCTTCTTTTTCATCCGGTTTCTCATCGGTTTTTTCAACTATATTGTTCTGACTTTTTTCAACACGCATATCCTGCGGCGGTTCCTTATTCTGCCTTTTTTCTGTCTCATCAGGCGCAACCAAAAAGTAGCCACCTATGAATACAACCACAACAGCAGTGATTGCGACAATGAAAATGTTTACGAAACCAGTGCGATTGTTCATACTTTCACGTTAAAAACAACCAGATTGTATGCAGGTTACTTTTATGCTTCGAGGATTGGATGACGTTTGTGGTATTCTCAATAATTTCCAAAATAAAAAGGAGTGTTAATCGTCCTCTTTCTCGTTGCCCGTGGTACGAAGTTTTTCTTCTGCCTTACGAGTCGCCTTCTTAGCTTCTTTCAATTCTTTTTCCAAGCGCCTTGCTTCTTCTTCAATTCCTTTTCTCACCTGTTCTTCTTGTTCTTCTTTCAACTCCTCTTCCTTTTCTTTTGCTTCATCCAAATCATCAGTGGCCTCCTCTATTTTTTCAAGAGCGTCTTTCGCCTGCTTGGCTAATTGTTTCGCGCCAACATAGTTTTCTTTCGCAAAGAGTTCTTTGGCTTGAGCGAGTAGTTGGTCAAATTTGGCAAATTGTGCCATTGCATCATCTCCAGACCCATCCATGACAACGATGCCTGTTGCAATAAGTATTTCTTGTTTTTCCTCCTCGGCTTCTTTAATGGCTTTTTCGGCATCCTCTTTTTTGTCCATTTCCCTCTCAATCTTTTCTTCTTCTTGTTCTAACGCTTCTTCCTGTTCTTCTTCTTTGATGTCCAAGAGTTCTTTTTGAGCTTTTATTTCGCTGAGCTCATGTAGCAATGTCTCAACTTGGGCGGTATCACCTGTGTGTCTTGCCTCGCGAATTTTTGCTTTGAGCTCCTCTTTTTTTGCTTCAAGGGAACGCTGCTGTTCTTTGAAGGTCTGTTTGAGGGCTTCTTTATTTACGTCAAAATCCTCGCTCATGCTTTTTGCAAGTTCGCGTACATCTTTTCCTTTGGATTTTTGTCTAATAATGATTTCTGCCGCGTCACCGAGGTGCTCTCGAAGCCGTGCTTGAGCGACATCTAATCCCTTTGCCTGAACGCCCCTTGTTTCCAAGATAATTTTAATCTCCGCAATACGTTCGGCGGCGAAATCAACTTGGAGATGGGCCTTACCCCCTGGGTTGAATGTGAAAAATTCCCGCAGCGCTTCTCCCAATGTATCAATAAAATAAAAAGGACTTTCGGGTGTCAGTCCAGCGTTCGGCAACACCATCACTGGCTCATGAGCAAAAGTCACAACAGGGATAAAGAGAAGCGAAACAAGGACAAATTTTATAATTTTCATAGTGCTTTCATACTACCAAACCAATCAAATGCCATCAACATTTAGTCTTGTCCAACGCAAGATGATATCCAAAATGAAATCTGGTGAGGAAAAAAGGTGGCTGCCACCGTTTCTCTCCCACCGTTCTCTCTCTTGCCACAATCTACTGCGTGCAAGGCCCACTGTTGAAGAAGAACCCGCGAGCGCTACTGACTCCCAATAATTCTGACAGGCACCGTCTTCGTCGTCGCCATGCCACTCGAGACATTTTTGACTTGAAAACTTACTTTATATTCGCCCAGTGGAGTGCTCGACGGAACAGTAAGTTGGATCGCCATTATATCTCTCACAGGTATGGGATCAATGCTTAATTGACCGCCGTTTCCGGCCAAACTCCATGAAGCAGGGTATATGATATTTTCGACGACAAAATTGGATGGCCCGCATGCGAACCCGTCATTATTTGAGATGAAGAATGATATGGAAATTTGCCCGCCAGCGAAATAGTCACCGGCGAATGGGGCGACCCTCGGCACTCGCCGCACGCATTGCGGGGCAAAAAGGTTAACAGAGAATGTGATGGAAGAAGAGGCGACGTTGAGTACTGGTCCGAGTTGCATGCCGAAATCTTCACTCCTAAATACCGGCCAGGACTGTACCTGGGTACTTTGATCCAAACACGATGGCTTGCCTAAAGAGTTATCAAAAATACATTGGGTATCGGTAACCGTTACTACTCCATCTTGATTCACATCGGCTTTTTTTTGCTGAAAATCAGTCAAGGCAGTAGTCCCAGTACCAGTCCGATATGCTTCAACGAGTTGCGCATCCCCGGGTGTCACAGCGTCGTCATAATTTATATCTCCGGGTTTGCCGCCAAGAAGAACGGTGTGCTCGTAATCAATAGGCAACGATATCCACCAATCTGGCGAGGTTGGCGTCATGTCGAGAAGAAATGGCTGTAGCAATGGTGAGGCGTTCGGGCTTCGTGGGAGCCAATAGACAAGCATGCCATGCTGGTTTTCGAGCTCTGACGGAGATAAAAAGTCATCCGTCCGCCCAATTCTTGAATCAAATCCATAGGGGCGTCTATATTCAAGATAAATCTTTTCGTCAAGCGCACTGTTTTTGATTCTGGCAAACGGCACTCCGGTTGGCGCTTCAAGGTAGTTGATTGTGTAGACCCCGGAACTTGTGATCTGCAGCATTCGCTCTGTTCCCCATGAAAAACCATCTTTCGTCGCCGCGTTAAAGCGCATGCTATATCTTGCATTTCCCATAATATCAAAGGGGCTTCCGTATTCAATGCTCGTACAATCACCACCGAAACTGCTTCCTGTGCCACATTCCCATCCATTGGCGTGCAACGTGCCGAGATTGTGGCCTAATTCATGAGCAACAAGAATGTCGCCCGACATCAGCCCGTGGCCATGAGGAGAAACG
>VMGT01000028.1 GCA_007376725.1 Parcubacteria group bacterium Greene1014_15
ATATTGACAAGTCGTATAAAAATAGGTGAAAAATACCCCCTTCCGAGTATGGTATAGTGGTTTGATGACACACTATCTCGATGCATTGAATCCGCAACAGCGAGAAGCCGCGCTTCACACGGAGGGGCCACTCCTTATTGTCGCGGGAGCAGGAGCGGGAAAAACAAAAACGTTAAGCTTTCGAATCCTCCACCTCATAGAACAAGGGGTAACGCCCGAAGAGATCCTCGCGATCACCTTTACAAACAAGGCGGCAAAAGAAATGCGTGAGCGCGTGCGAATGATACTCCAAAAAAGCGGGCAGAGAAGACATTCATGGCATGAGCGGCCGTTTGTAAGCACGTTCCACGCCCTCGGCGTACACATTATCAAAGAAAATGCGGCCGAGCTCGGTTATACAAAAAACTTCTCCATCTTTGATCGAAATGACTCGCTTCGCGCGCTCAAAGACGCGCTCGCATCTCTTGGACTTGATCCAAAACAGCATGAACCCGCAAAAATCCTCTCAAAAATATCGCGCGAAAAAGGAAACGGCATATCGCTTCACAAGTATGAACAAAGCGCGGCAAAAAGCTATGGTGGCAAAGTCCTTGCCCAAATTTGGCAAAAATACGAGGCGGCGCTCAAAGAAGAGGGCGCTCTTGATTTTGATGATTTACTACTCAAAACAGCCTATCTGCTTAAAAACAATGCCTCTGTTCGGGAAAAATATCAAAATACATGGACCTATATACACATAGACGAATATCAGGATACGAATACCGTCCAGTATAGAATCGTTTCAGCTCTTGCGACAAAACACAAAAATTTGTGCGTCGTTGGAGATGCAGATCAAACCATTTACACGTGGCGGGGCGCTGATATCAATAACATTCTTACGTTTGAACAAGACTATCCCAAGACAAAAGTGATACTTCTCGAACAAAACTATCGATCTACTCAAACTATCTTGACCGCCGCGAATGATATTATTAAAAAAAATACCCTCCGCAAAGAAAAAGTGTTGTTCACCAAAAATGAAGAGGGGGAGAAAATTACCCTTGCTTCGGTATATGATCAAAATGCCGAGGCTCTCTACATTGCAGACACCGCCGCAACGCTCGTTGCGAGAGGAGTATCCCCCAGAGAAATTGCCGTTCTCTACCGCGTTAATTTTCTTTCTCGAACTCTCGAAGAGGCATTTCTCAATGCAGACGTGCCGTATCAAGTCCTCGGCGTGCGTTTTTTTGAAAGAAAAGAGATCAAAGATATCATTTCATATATTCGCGCCGCGCAAAATCCAGCCTCACTTTCTGATGTAAAGCGCATCATTAACTCACCGCCGCGCGGCATCGGTAAAGCAACGCTCCTTAAGCTTTTTACTGGAAAAGAACAGGATTTGCCGATGCCTAAACGCATACAAATAGAAAAATTTCGAGAAATCCTTGTGAACATCCGCGAGAAAGCCGCAACATTAAAACCTTCAGAGCTTATTAAGTTCGTTATGAAGAGAAGCGGTATCGAAACAACATTTAAAGCAGAAAATTCGGAAGATAGCGAACGTCTTCTCAATATACAAGAACTCGTGAGCCTCGCCATAAAATATGATACTCTTCCTATTCCGCAGGGTGTAGAGAAAATGGTGGAAGACGCCGTGCTTGCTTCGGACCAAGATACGCTCATAAAAGATGAGAACGCCGTCAAACTTATGACCGTGCATGCATCAAAGGGGCTCGAGTTCGATAATGTCTTCATCTGCGGACTTGAAGAGGGAATTTTCCCCAGCAGCAGCGGCCGCAACACAAAAACGCTTGTTGAATTCGAGGAGGAACGACGGCTATTTTATGTGGCGCTGACACGCGCGCGAAAGAAAGTTTTTCTTACTTGCGCCTCTGTTCGAACGATATTCGGACAGCGTGAAACGCAAGTACCTTCTGAATTCATTTCTGATATTAATGACAGCCTTCTTGAGCAAGCAGCCGAGGGGCAACAAATGAGCGATCGAAGAATAGTGTATATAGATTAAGCAGTATGGCAGCAAAAAAATCTCTTGGGCAACACTTTCTGACGTCAGAGCGTGTTATAGAAAAAATTATCGAGGCGGCGGCGCTTACGCATGAAGACACCGTGCTTGAGGTTGGCCCCGGTCGGGGAATTTTGACCAAGGCTCTCCTATCAAAAGCGGGAAGAATTATTGCTGTCGAAAAAGACGGTTCCCTCATAGAAAACCTTGAAAAGCTCTTTCAGAAAGAAATGGCAAGCAAAAAATTCATTCTCCTCCATGGGGATATACTCGATTGGAAACCTAAGAAATACAGGCTCCTCGCCGGGTCATACAAAGTAGTAGCCAACATACCGTACTACATAACCGGCATCTTTTTGCGCCAATTTCTTGGAGCAAAGGAATATCCCAAGAGCATGACGCTTCTTGTCCAAAAGGAAGTTGCCGACAGAATAGTGGCAAAAGATAAGAAAGAAAGCCTCTATTCCATCGGCGTCAAGGCTTATGGAATACCAAAATATGAGGGCACCGTGCGCGCGGGAAATTTTTCTCCTCCTCCTAAAGTCGATTCAGCTATACTTTCCATTAACAATATCTCAAAATCACAGTTTGATACCATTGATGAAGAAGTCTTCTTCACACTTGTGCGTGCCGGATTCGCGCACAAAAGAAAACAGCTCGCGGCAAACTTGCGAAGCGCATTTGGAAACGCTTTCTCGCCCGAAGAAACACTTCCGCTCTGTAACATTCCACCCAAGGCCCGTGCCGAAAACATATCGCTTGCCGACTGGAAATGCCTTGTGCAACAAATGAAAATCTAATGCCAAAACACTTCTATTATTATGCTACTTCTCTCCTTGCAGGCTATGTTGTTTTGAGCCTTGAGCTTCTTGGATTTCGACTTTTCGCGCCCTATTTTGGCTACTCACTCTATGTCTTCGGCTCTCTCATTGGCCTTATTCTATTTTCCCTCGCCCTCGGGTATGCGCTTGGCGGTTACTGCGCAGATAAAAACATGCGCGAGCAGACATTTTTCAAAATTGTCTTTGCGGCAGGAATATACCTTATCATTATTGGCTTCTCTTCCCACATACTTCTCGCTTTGCTTGCGCAAATGCACATCACCACCGGCACACTTCTTGCGACTGCTCTCTTTTTTGCTCTTCCGATGGCCGTACTTGCGGCACTTTCGCCCTATTTCATTAAAATACTTTCCGTAAACCAGCGTCAGACGGTTGGAATTTCAGCAGGCTCAATCTATGCAATCGGAACTATCGGCAGCCTTATTGGAACATTTCTCACCTCGTTTTACCTTATTCCAACATTCGGCGCTCTCGCGACTCTTTTCTCAAATGGCATACTCATACTCTGCCTCTCTCTTCCATGGATCACGCGGCGAGTGGGCAAACGCATACTCATGAGTATGTTCGCGCTTGGCAGCATTTGCTCGTCAATCCTTTTTTATCCACAGAGTAGCGTGGGCAACGGCGCTATTATTGCCCAAACGGATTCTCCTTACAATCATCTTGAAATCGTTGACTACGGAAAATTTCTCGGGCTTCGCACCGACCAACGCAATAACCTCGTTTATTCCACATATCCAAAAGATGGCGTCTGGGAGTATCAATTCCTTCTTTACACCCTGTTTGCCATACCGCCTCTTATTAACAACGCACAAACCAGTCTTCTTTTGGGACTTGGGGCAGGAACTCTTCCTCTTCTTCATCGAATCCTAAACCCCGATCTCAAAATTACCGGCCTTGAAATAGACCCGGAAATCGTACGTCTTGGCAGAGAATATTTCGACCTCGACAGCAATACCAATCTTACCGTCATTATTGAAGACGCCCGGCCATTCCTAGCACGCACGCACAATCTCTATGACTTCATAGAAATTGATTTGTTCTGGGGAGGAGGTGAAATTCCATTCTATCTTGCAAGCCAAGAGTTTTTCAAACTTACCGCAGAGCGCCTTGTACCACAGGGTCTTGTTGCTATGAATATATACGATCCTTCTCTCGAGGAAATTATTGCGGCGCCGCTCATCAACACAATTCGTTCGGTGTATCCGTATGTCTATCGAACAAAGGCGCCGCATGGGTCTCACTTTGTTCTTGCGTCAAAAATTCCCGTTGACTATCAAATGATACGCAAAAAAATAGATACAAAATCCTACGATCCGAAATTTCTTGATGCAATTTCTTATTTTGAAGAAAACACGACACCTGTAGAATTTAAGCAAGATATCGCAGTTTTCACAGACGATCGAACACCAATAGAAAAACTAAGCTATAAAGCCATTTTTTCAAAACGACCACTTTTAGAATGAGGTACCCACTATCCTTATGGTACCAATAGGAGGTATGGTAACCGGCGTACAAAATTTTTGAGCCATGAGACACACTGCTCCGGGAGTATACATCCCGAGTGTCCAAGGACCGGGGCGAAAGATCTGATAAAATGCATATAAAATTGACGCGCCCGGGACATAGAGCAGTTGCCTCGGTCTCGGCAAACCTATGGTGAGATTGAGACTCCCGCTACAGGTGCACACCTCTACTTTCTTTATCCTTCCTCCAAATATAAACGGCATCTGTGCCTGTACAGCGAGTCTTTGGAGCTCGAAAAAACCGCCCCATGCAATGATTGAAACGAGGGTGCATGTGATAATAACAAGCTTTGCCCTGCGGATTAGATACATATTTTTGAGACTGATTATAATTATATCTTAAGTAAATACTTTCCGGGAGAATATTTTTCACTTATGCCGTTTTCGTTCACCACGTAAAAGTATAGGGGCAATTCAAAACCTTTTTTTAAATCAACACCAACCTGCAACTCGGGAATTTCAGGAAAGGGTAAAACTTCAAATGTCAATGTCTTGCCGTCAGGCGATGGGATGTCTTCAATGATCGCATACGACGACAAAATATCATTTTTTGTTGCGGAAAAATTCTGCCCCGTTATTATTATTTTTTGTCCATACGGCCCCTCGGAGGGCGAGAGCGCCTGAATGAGAGGTCGTGTCGGATTATCTTTTATGACAACAAAAAGCATCGGGTCGCTCTCTTTGCCCTTTGCATTTTGGACTGTCACATAGTGCTTGTCGATAGGCAAATCCACAGGAACAGTGAATGTCAGTGTTGCGCCGTCGAGAGAGGGGATATTGGGAATACTTCTTTCACCAATGCGAACAGTATTTTTTACCGCATCATATCCGCTGCCCATAAGAGTGAGGCTTCCGCCTCGTTTCACCTCGACATCGCTCAAACCTGAAATATAGACGGCATCGGAATCTTGCGTAAAAAGATCAGACTGCTGCTTTGAAATATCAGCTTCGGGAGGAATATATTTTGAAACACTTTGCGTCTGGTTTGCCATCGCACCTGTCATATTTGTCAACTTGGCGCGTGTTTTCTCCCCAACAAATCCGCTTCCACTTGTAAGTCCAGCAGGAGTAAGAATTTCTGCCATATAGAGCTCTTGGAATTTAATAACCGCAGCTTTTGTCGCAGGGCCGAAATAGGTTGTTTCATTACCAGAAGAACCCGGTCCTATTTCTTTGACATGCGTCCGACTATCTTTGTTGAGCACAATTTGGAGTTGTCGAACATCTTCTCCTTGGCTTCCGAGCGAAAGGTTTCGTGTGAATGCGTTTAAGAGTTTCTGTGGGACAGGAGAAGCGCTGCTCGCTTGGGAAAGCTCCTGTTGAAGTAATGATATTTGTTTCAATAAACGATCAATCTCCGCCTGAAGATCGCTTGCGGTGACACCAAGGACTGTGCGCGCAAACAGAAAAAGAAGGGGGAAATTTAGTAGTATAGCAATACCATATTTCATTCTTTTTGACATAGAAAATATTCGCGCGTATCTACAGTATATCTCCCTATCGGATGTGTTGTCACTCTATTTATCACCAATAGAATTGCTGTCGGCCGCAAAATAGAAACCGAGCATGCCGGAGGCATCTTTTATTTCTTTATCTTTGTATGGATTTTCATATTCCATATACGCTTCGATAACATCGCCCTTCTGTACTTGTACCTCTTTGTTGTATTGAGGTATATTCCATGCCCAAGATTCTTTCAGTTTTTGTGCGAAAAGAGATGTAATATTCTTCCCATTAATAACCGCGCTCATCATTTTCCCTCCTTTCCAAGGCCAAAAATTTGCCCCAAATCCGATAAGGGTTCCCGATCTATTGAAAACATAACGTCCCCCCTCATGTATATTCTCGATGTTTGGTTTTTTTATGAAAGATCCACTCTTTGCAAGAACCACAAAAGCTTCGTGGCGCATCGGGTACGCGCATGGCGTATCGTCAAGCCGTAAACGGTAAAAATCGAGTGGTCGTGTTCTTGTCGTACTCTTTGCTGGAATATAGTCGAGAAGAACGGCAATTTCCACATTCGTATACAGACCTCCCGGACCCCGTGGCTCATCTGCTGTATGTTCCATGGCCTCAATGGCAAGATGTGTGCCTTTTTTGAAAAATATGCCGTATGGTTCGGGAAATACAACAGGGTCACGCATCGTGTTCATCGAAGCCGCGTACCACTCCCGCACTTGGCTAAATGTATTTCCGCATATAGGATTCTTTGCTCCCAATTCATAGAGCAAAACATGGTGTAGAATATCGGGCGGAGCATTGCGAACAAGCGTTCTAATAGCTGTAATCCACATATCCATGGGCACAATGGCGCTTGTTTCTGAACTCGTCCAATGCGAATGTGGAGCATCTGGATCGCCTTCAGGGTGAGTATGCGACTGCAGATAGGGGATTGTCTTTGCCTCCACACGGAGTGTTCTTTGTTTATTTTCTATACGTCCAGACCCCATAGCCGACATAGCAAGAAGAGCTGCAAGCATGAGAGCAAAACCTAAAATTTTCCTGTATGCATGCGGTGGCAGAAACATATGCGCTATAGTGTACCACATGGAGCGCACACAAAAACATTTGATTTTGCCTATAGTTTCAGGTCTATTACTTGCTCTCACGGTCCCTTCGTTTGATGCAGGGTTTCTTGTTTGGTTCGCTCTTGTACCCTTACTTTGGTACATCACTTGTACCTCCGGTATGTGGAAAGTTTTTGGTGGAGGTTTAATAACCGGTACAATCTACGGCATCAAAGTTTTATACCCGCTCACATCACTCAACGCCTGGTGGTGGGCAAACCCCGAAGCAGGCCTCTTTGCATTTCGTACGCATATTTTTAGTATAATTCTCGTTTTTATCGCTCTCTATAGCGGTGGAGTTTTTATTGGCCTGTTTTCTATTCTGTATAAAAAATATGGCACAGGAAAAATTGCGGATATGTTTATCTTTGCCTTTATTTGGGCACTCTTCGAATTTATTCGCGAGCCGCTCGTTTTGGGTTTTACATGGGGACATCTTGGCTATGCCCTTCATAACAACACGATTGTTGCTCAAATAGCGAGCCTAGGCCTCGTCTATAGCTTAAGCTTTCTCATTGTGGCTATAAATGTAGGTGTATTTCAAATTCTCCGCTCTGCTTGGATTTCTGAAATCCCTCCCAGCCTCCCTTTCACAAAGGGAGGAGTCCATATCCCTCCCAGCCTCCCTTTCACAAAGGGAGGAGTCCATATCAAAAGAATGGTGCGTTTCGCCTCCCCCTTTTTCAAAGGGGGATTGAGGGGGATTTTTAGAGATCCTAATGAAAAACATGAGTACATACCGCTTTTCCATACAATAACAAGAAACAGCGCCTTGTACTGTAGTATTTTCCTTGTCGCGAGCGTAGTATTGTTCGGCTCAATAAGACTTTCCAGTAAACAATCCGGACAAACTGTCCGTATCGCGGCTATACACATGGATATAACAACCGAAGAAAGCCACAGCATTGATGCATACAACTCCTATATAACTCTCATTGATGAAGCCGTTGTCCATCATCCAGACATAGTTGTGCTTCCGGAAAACGCCTTTCCTTTCTTTGTTATTGACCAAAAAACATATCTCCCTCTCAAGTATGAAAACAGCAGCTCAAACGTTCCTAAATTATTTGATTCTCTTGTCAAGCGTTCCAAAGATAATCCAGAAACGGCATTTGCCATCGGCATGCACTCTATGGATGTAAACGAGATTCATAATTCAATTATTGTACTCGAGAATGGTGTTATTTCTGACATGTATAACAAAAGAAGGCTTATGCCTCTCGCCGAAGACGATACAAAACTCTTACGAAGTGAGCTTACAAAGACTTTTTCGGAAGGGAGTCCACATCAAACGCTTACCGCGCATGCCGTGCGCATCACACCTCTTATATGTTCCGAGATTATTTTCCCGTCGCTTTCGCGAGACAAAACAAGCGACATCATAGTTAACGCAAGCAACGACAGCGTCTTTCAGAGCGCACTCGTCGGTGAACAAAATCACATCATTGCGAAAATTCGAGCTATTGAGAATAGAAAACCTCTCATTCGTTCGGTGAAGGGTGGAATATCAAGTATCATCGATCAGCACGGTGTTACCTTGGCACAAGCACGAGAAAAACGAACGGTTATCTTTGCAGATGTCATCTATTAGTGTGGCGCGACTTATCCACAAAAAATAGCAAGGGGACAGGTCTTGTTGATTCTCATTTGCTATACTTTAATAGTATTACGCGTGGGGAAATTAATTAGAACTTACGCATTTGGCGCACTTCTTCGTTGCTTCGTTCGTTTGCTCCCGCGCAGTATACTAATACAGCTTGGTCGCAAGCCTCACTCGCGCCTCGAATTGCATCCAACTGCGTAAGTTCTAAATATTACATTTTTGGCGGGAAAAAATAGAAACGTAGTTATAGCAACTGTGTTCGTTGTCGCGTTGGCGGCGATTGTACTTTTGACACGTGGAGCATCGAGCACCAAGGTGATCACTAATAATCCTGCACAGTTTGCCCCCCTTGTTGCAATAGCACAGAAAGCTCTTTCAAGCGATAGTGACAACGATGGTCTGCCAGACTGGGAGGAAACCCTCCGAAAGACCGACCCGAACAACAAAGACAGCGACAAAGACGGCATTCCCGATGGAAAGGAGCGGTTCGAAGATTTGTCGATTAACGCGCGAGTCGAAAAAACTCTTGGAGAATTTGATAGCAAGGGTCTCACAGCAACCGAACGGTTTGGAAGGGAACTTCTGATGCAATACATTGAGCTCAAAAAAGAAGGAAAACCGTTCGGTGCGGCAGAGACAGAGAAATTCGTTCAGAAATTGACAAAGGAGGTTGATAAAAATGCATCTGTCGCACTATATTCAATCAGAGACTTCCATATTTCAGACATAACCGGCACAGATGCCCTCAAAGAGTACGCCAGCCGCATGGGAAGAATCATCATCAGAAACACGCCCGCAGGTCTTGAAAACGAGATTGTTGTTGCAACGAGGGCTCTTGAAAATAGCGATCCGGGAGAACTTCAAAAAATCAAGCCTCTCATTGCAAGTTTTGAAAATTCGATACAAGAAAGTCTTTCTGTGGCAATTCCTAGAAGTATTGCTCCACTGCATATTGATCTCATAAATTCTTTTTCATATATGAAAACAACACTTGGCGGCCTGGAGCTTATTTTCGATGATCCGCTCACTTCATTTGTGCGAATTACACAACATCAGCAAAGTGTTGGGGCTCTCAATGTAGCCTTAGCAAACATGAGTTCTTTTTTGGAAACAAACAACGTAGAGTTCAATGAGACGGATGAGGGGGGAGTGTTTGTTACTTTTTAATATGCAGAAAATGGTTCTACAAAAAAACAGGCGGTTCACGGGACTTTTTGGAAAAAAAACTATTGCCGCTATTCTGGCCGTCTCTTTTATCGTGCCGCCACTTCTTCTTTTGAAACCAAACAAGGCAGATGCTATTGTCGCTCTGCCTTTCACGGTGCCTGTGAGTGACATACTCAATGCTCCGACACATCTCTTCCACACCAAACAAACATTCCTCAACGTCTCAGGAAAGGAATTCGGTTTTGACGGTATTTTGTGGCTTATCGCAAAGCAACTCATACAAACGCTGGTTTCAGATCTTGTTTCGTGGATTAACAGCGGATTTAACGGAGCTCCTGCTTTCGTAACAGATTTTCAAGGATTTATGCTTGAAGTCGCCGACAGAACTCTTGGCGCATTTCTCGAAGGAACTTCTCTTGCATTTCTGTGCGACCCATTCAAAGTAAATATCCGTCTCGCTCTGCAGCTCCGTTTCAGACCGTTTTCAGACAGAGTATCGTGCCGTCTCTCGGATGCAATCGCAAATCTAAATAGCTTCCTGTCGGGAGACTTTCTTGAGGGAGGATTTCCCGGACTCATGCGCGTCACGATGATTCCACACCACAATATGTATGGCGCGTTTCTGATGGCAGAAGACGCCTTGCTGTTAAGTATGACAAGAAATCTGCACGAGCAACAAAAAAAACTCGAATTTGGTCGCGGATTTCTCTCTTTTGACAAGAAAAGTTGCGCAACGCCAGAAGAAGACGACCCCCACTGCACAACTGTTACAAAAACACCGGGAGCTGTGATCGAATCGCAGCTCGAAACAGCTCTTGGCAGCGGCATCCGCCAACTTGAACTTGCCGACGAGTTCGATGAAATTATCGGCGCCCTTATGTCACAGCTTGTCAATCAAGTTCTGCAGGGGGGTCTTTTCACACTTGGCAGCAATAACTCTCCTGGCGGCAATCTCTCGTTTATTGGGCGGCTACGCGACGATCGTATCCCGCAATCAACCGTCACACCAACTGCGGAAAGTGTCGGGTTTGTGCCCCCTCCTCCGGGAACGCTTCCTCCGGGAGGTCCAACCGATCCCAACGCGTTTAGTTATACACTCACATCTCCGGGACGAGTTTCTGTCATGCCGGGAGGAATCGCAACGTTGCAAGTGACAAAAACACTTCAATCTGGAACAGCGCAGTCTGTGTCTCTGACGGTGCCAACATCACCAAGCATCGTAACAAATCATTCCTTTGGAAACGATCCTTGCAACCCCTCCTGCACATCAATCATCAACTTTACTGTTTCTCCAACGGCAGCAGTCGGGTTCTATAACGCAACTATTAGCGGCTCTCCCGCTCCTTCAAATGCAAACGATATCAATGTCATCATAGAGGTGACCAACACACCGCCGCCTCCAGACACAACTCCGCCAACATTAACGTTCGGCTCTCCGACACCGGTTGGAAATGGGGTTGGTTTGATCGTGCCTATTACATTTTCTGACGATGTTGCTATTGACCATGCAACATTAACGTTCGTAAATACAGGTGTGACACAGACAACGACAGGGTCCCCGTTTAGTTTTCAGTTTGATGTATCAACATTTTCTGATGGTATACCTCTTAATTTTACCGCAACAGCATTTGACACAAGCGGCAATCAGACAATCGTCACAAAGACCACATTTCTCTTTGGCGATACTCCTCAATAAAAACACTACACAGACAACACTATGGCTCAAAAAACAAAAAAAACACTTCTGCACATTTTCATTCCACTCTTTATTTTTGTGGCTGTTTTTGGTTCTTTTGCCATCATTGATATTCATGCGGTGGATGCACAAACACAAGCAGAGGCAACTGCGGCAGTAAACGCAACTCTTGCGGCAGGACGACCACGAGGCTTAGTAAGCGCTGCCGTAGAAACGGTTCAAAACTCTGTTGCATCCACCGTAACACACATTTCCTTGAGTGCGTTAAACTTCGTTTTGGGCGCCCTAGGAACCGCAGTGTTTGCTCTTTCTGGGTGGATTCTTTCGGCCGCGGGATTTGTGCTTGGCTTGTCCATTGATATATCCGTCTCAAAAATGGCTTCAAATGTGAAGGCTATTACTGCGGTGAAAGAAGGGTGGGTTGCGTTTCGAGGTTTGGCAAATATGGCTTTTATTTTCGTTTTGCTTTTTAGCGCCATTTCAACCATTCTCCGCATTGATAAATATGGGGCAAAAAGCCTTCTGCCAAAGATTGTTATTGTCGCCCTGCTTCTCAACTTCAGTTTCTATTTCACGGGTATCATCATAGATGCGTCAAATATTGTCGCTGTTGGGTTT
>VMGT01000029.1 GCA_007376725.1 Parcubacteria group bacterium Greene1014_15
CCGGTGCAGTTCGAGGACGATCCGCGTTCCGAAAGATGCATTAAGCATACAAGGGAATTTGGCGAAGACTATTATTCAGACTCGTATCTTGATCGGTTCAAGAATGTATTTAGAAGATGTCCGAAAATAGAGCGCACTGACGCGAAAGAAGACGTAAATCTAGAGTCTTTTATTCCACAAACAAACACGCGCTGAACTCGGTGATTTTTGGACAGTACGGGAGGTTTTGGTATATACTCGCAGAAGGCAATCTACGATGTGCTACAGATACAACAAGGAGTGTACAGTATGTGCGGTATTGTTGGTGTCTGGGGCAGGAGGGAGACTGAAGCCTCGATTTTGGCGTATTTAGGGAGCTATGCACAACAACATCGCGGACAGGCGAGCGCTGGCATTGTTTCTTCAGATGGTGGAAAAAAGCTCTACCGTGAAGCTGGCCTCGGACTCGTTCGAGAATTTTTTACGAAAGAGCGCCTTTCTTGTCTGCCGGGCCACATTGCTATTGGTCACAACAGATATGCAACGACGGGCACGGTAAAAGAATGCAATGCGCAGCCGCTTGTTGCAGAAACGCCCTTTGGAGAAGTTGCGATTGCGCACAACGGGAATCTGGTTAATACATCCGCTGTTGTAGACATGCTCACACGAAGAGGAGTTCTTTTTACATCAACAACGGATACCGAGATCATTTTACGGCTCATCGCGACCTCGAAAGCGAAAACACTCATTGCGAGCGTGTATGAAGCGCTCGCGCAGGTGGAAGGAGCATATTCTCTTGTGATCATGAGCGCCACCGAAATGATTGCGGTGCGTGATCCGCGCGGCTTTCGTCCCTTGTGCATTGGTAAACTTGAGGGCGGGGGGTATGTGTTTGTTTCGGAGACGTGCGCGCTTGATCTCATTGAAGCAACGCATATGCGGGATATTTTTCCCGGTGAGATTGTTCTTTTAAGGAGTGATACAACAAATCCAGAGTATTCATTTCTTCCGGCGATTGAAAAACGGCACGCTTGTCTTTTTGAACTTGTGTACTTTGCGCGACCCGACAGCAATGTGTTTGGAGATAATGTCTATCTCATACGGAAGGCCTTTGGCGCAGAGCTTGCGCGCGAAGCCCCCGCTACAGCCGATATGGTTGTTCCGATACCGGATTCTGGGGTACCTGCAGCTCTTGGATACAGTGAAGCGTTGGGAATACCGATTGAGCATGGTCTTATAAGAAATCATTATGTGGGCAGGACTTTTATCGAACCAACGCAGAGTATTCGTCATTTTGGGGTGAAGGTCAAGCACAATGCGATTCGCTGTGTTCTTGCGGGCAAGAGAGTGGTGGTTGTTGATGATTCGCTCGTGCGGGGCACCACGAGTAAAAAGCTTATTGCAATGATCAGAAATGCAGGCGCGCGAGAAGTACATATGCGTGTGGGGTCGCCGCCCCTTGTGGAGCCATGTTATTACGGCATTGATACGCCAACGCGTGAAGAGTACATTGCGAATACATACAACATTGAGGAGACGCGTCAGTTCATTGGTGCAGACAGTTTACAGTATCTTTCGTATGCTGGTATGCTCTCGGTAGTAAGAAAAACGTCCCAGGGATATTGCACAACCTGTTGGACACGTAATCATCCGATACATATTCTGTGATCATGTATATGGCGGAACTCGCAGAGTTCCGCCATACTTTTCTTGGTATACTGTCTTTATGAGAGAAAAAGATACGACTTCGCCGACAGTCATGGTTATTTTTGGCATTACCGGAGATCTTTCGCGCAAGAAACTACTCCCTGCGCTCTTTGATCTGGAGGCTGCAGGACTGCTGCCGGGAAAATTGCGAATAATCGGTTTTTCGCGCCGTGAATGGTCAAGTATAGAGTTTATTTCATATGTACGCGGCGTGCTCGCAGCACGAGAAAGGCAGTATCACGGAGAACTTGTTGAAAAATTTTTGAAAAAATTTGTCTATTGCCAGGGGCTTTTTGCTGATGCGCATGCGTACCGGCGCCTCGGCGAACTTATCATTTCGATTGAAAAAGGCGCATTTAAACAGTGCGCAAACAAGCTCTACTATTTGGCGGTTCCACCGCACTTCTATGAAGGAATATTTCGTGAACTCGCTCTTTCGGGACTGACAATACCGTGTGGAGGAGATGAAGGATGGGCGCGTATTCTTGTAGAGAAGCCATTTGGAAACGATGTAAAAACAGCAAAAAAACTTGATGAACTGCTTGGCCTGCTTTTCAAAGAAGAACAAATTTTTCGCATTGATCACTATTTGGCGAAAGAGGCGCTCCAAAATCTGCTCGCGTTTCGGTTTTCAAACGCGCTCTTTGAGCCGGTGTGGAACTACAAACATATCGACAAAGTGTTCATAACGCTTTCTGAAACGGACACCGTGGGTACTCGGGGCGAATTCTATGATAGTGTTGGAGCGCTCAAGGACGTTGGCCAAAATCATCTTTTGCAGATGTTGGGTCTTATTGCGATGGAGCCGCCGAAAGATGTGAGCGGGTATGCGATACGCAAGGAACGCGTGCAGGTGCTGCGTGCGCTCCACGGAGGAGTGAATCCTCTTGCGCAGTACGTTATGCGTGGCCAGTATGAGGGCTACAAGAATGAAAAGGGAGTAGATTTGAAATCAACGACTGAAACTTTTTTCAGTGTCAAGGCATTTGTACGTAATCGGCGATTTCGCGGTGTACCGTTTATTCTCACGAGCGGGAAGGCGCTTGGCGAAGCGAAAACGGAAATTGTGGTTTGTTTTAAGCCGCCACATCATTGTTCATGTCGTGCGAAACAGATTCGGTGCATGCACGAGAACACGCTCACATTTCGGATACAGCCGAACGAGGGAATCGACCTGCGTTTTTGGATAAAGAAACCAGGATTTTCGAATGATCTTGAGGAAAAGCACCTTTCGTTTTCGTATGCTGGTAGTGCGGAGGCGACGCGTCTCCCCGATGCATACGAACGGCTGCTCGCAGATGCGCTCGCAGGTGACCAGATGCTTTTTACGAGTACGGAGGAAGTACAAGCTGCGTGGCGGTTCATCATGCCGATCCTTAAAGCGTGGCAGAACGAGCCGCTTGTTGTGTATAAAAAGGGAACGAAAGGCCCTGTTTTTGAAAAGTGAAACACCGCCACAGCAAAGGCTGTGGCGGCGATATCTATGGCATGTTTTTCCGGATATGCTCAAACACCTCGGTGATTTTCTTGTGCGTTTCCCCGAGAATGGTCTGTACTTCCCCAATGGCAGTGCTGACGAAGTCTGTTGCATCATCTGTACAATCTAGGATAACATCAGCGACTTTGTCCATGGTTGTTTCGAAATTGATTTGCATAGGACTGATCAGCTCTCGTACTTGCGTGCACATAAATGAGCTGCAAGGCTTAAGCCAAATATGCTCCAATACAAGACACTGCTCGAGCGTTTCCGGATACTTAAGTAGCATGCACGGACTTTGTGTTTGTGCCCAAAGGATCAGAGCTTCTTCGCAATCAATCGTTTTTTGCGAAATGCCGGAGTACCCCTTGCTCGCGCAGTCTTTGCAGGTGATGACGTGATCTACTGCGCACCTGCCATATCCGTCCTCAATATGTTGCTCGAACTCAAGCGTTTGCAATACGATTTCTGTATCGCGACAGGAAAAAGTTTGTTTGTCTTCCACGGCAACTCCTTTTCAAGTTTTCGTTTTTACACCGTGGTGCAGCATAGCATGATATACTTTTGAAGTCTATGTACGATATTTCTTTACCGATACATCCCGGTATGGCGATCTATCCCGGGAATCCGAAAGTATTTTTTGATGATATACGAGGCGCTACATCTACTTTGACAAAACTTTCATTGGGAACGCATACAGGCACACACGTAGATGCGCCGAAACATGTTTTTGAAAAGGGTGTGTCGATTGACGAGATACCCCTTAAAGTATTCATCGGCCCTTGCCGTGTTCTTGATATGATGCACTGCAGTGATGCGATACGGGTGGAAAATCTGCAACGTTACAAGATACACGAGCACGAGCGTATTCTGCTTAAAACAAAAAATTCTCTCGGTGATCAGGAAGTATTTTCTGACACCCATGTGTATCTTGATGGAGATGCTGCTGACTATCTTGCGAACATTTCTGTTGCACTTCTTGGAATTGACGCGCTTTCAGTCAAACAGCGGGGAGGGAAGGACTACCGCGCTCACACATCTCTTCTTGAAAAAAATATTCCGATTATTGAAGGACTTGCGCTCCGCGACGTGCCGGAAGGGAGATACTTTTTTATTGGCATACCACTGCGATTGCGAGGTCTTGACGGGTCTCCTGTACGAGCGGTTCTTCTTGAGGAGGAGCACGTGAGAAAGTCACAAAAAGCTCTGTAGTGCGTTACAGAGGTGTGAAGTAGTAAAAGTAGTATTATTTGCTAATCAATCAGTATATGGCTTTATTCAATGAAGGACAGATTCAAAGAATTACGCGAGCCTTTTTCGTGCTTTTGTTCGCCGGATCGCTTTTTCTCGCAATGAAGGCGATCAATGAAAGCAAGGCGTACAAGTTTATCGGCAAGTCTCCGAGCGAACAGGCTTCCGTTACCGTCACGGGAAAAGGTGAAGCATTTGCAATACCCGATATCGCAACTTTTTCTTTCTCGGTTGCACATACAGAGAAAGAAGTGCTTTCCGCGCAACAGGAAGTAACGAGAAAAATAGATGCGGCGCTCGCGTTTCTCCGTGAAAACGACATAGCGGAAAAAGATATTAAGACATCTTCGTATGACATATATCCAAAGTACGAATACTACCAGATTGTTTGTGTTCGCATGCCGTGTCCATCACAAAAACAGGAACTCATTGGTTATGAAGTGACGCAGACCATTCTCGTAAAAGTGCGCGACACGAAAAAGGCAGGCACAATTCTTGGGGGTCTTGGAACTGTCGGCGTGACAAATGTGAGCGGTTTAACATTCTCTCTTGACGACGAGAACGCGAAACAGCGTGAAGCTCGCGGCTTGGCAATTTCGGACGCGAAAGAAAAAGCGAAACAGCTCGCAAGTGACTTAGGAGTGCATCTTGGAGCAATCAGAAATTTTTCGGAATCAGGCGCAACACCCTACTATGCTCGGTTTGCAGAAATGAAGGCAGACAGCGACGTGTTATCGGTGCCCGAAATTCCAACAGGAGAAACGAAACTCACCTCGCAGGTAACGATAACGTACGAAATTAGGTAAAATTGAATGCATGGAAAAATCGGAGGCCCCAGTCTCCGGTTTTTTCGTTTCTATTGACAATTTGGCAGTATGCGATATACTTACGGCGTAATTTATGAAGCCCTGCGGGGCGGCTTTTTAATAAAGGACTCTTGGGATACAATGAAAAGCAAGGGTGTAATGAGCAAACTATATGAGCGTATCCGAATACATTAAAGAAACGCAAGGTGAGTTAAAGAGAGTGAGCTGGCCATCACGAAAGCAGGTCGTGGTTTCGACGCTTGCGATTGTTGTCGTTTCTGTTTCGATGGCTCTTTTGCTCGGTGTGTTTGATTTTATATTTTCGTCCACACTTGGGAAAATTCTTGTGAACGAAGGAGAAACAGGAGGGGTCGCTCTTCCTCAACCCGCTCCGACCTCTCTTGCAGGCGATGCAGTGATCCCGAGTGGTCCCACGGATGCAAACGTTGTTCTTCCAACACTTCCAAACACGGGAGACTTGGGTGACAATTAAGAGCCTATTCACTATCTAACCGCAAAATATGAAGCAAAATATAGCTTGCCTGCCGAAATGTCCAAAATTCTACCGCAAATTGCGTCTTTTTCGTCAGCATATCTCGATATGCTTCCTCAAAATACACAATTTTCGCAACGAATTTTGAACAGTTCGTCTAGGCATTAGATAGTGGATAGGCTCTAAAATTTTTATGTCAAAACAACAAACAGAAGGAGAAAGAAATTGGTATGCGATTCATACCTATGTTGGCTATGAGAATGCGGTGATGCGCAACCTCAAGCAGCGCATAGATTCGCTCGGCATGGGCGACAAAATTTTTAACGTGCTCGTGCCAACGGAAAAGAAAATTAAGATTAAGGGTGGCAAGCGTGTTGAAGAGGATGAAAAGATATATCCGGGATATGTGCTTGTTGATATGGTCGTGGACGACGATTCTTGGTATGTTGTGCGCAATACCCCCCGCGTGACCGGTTTCGTGGGTGCGGGTGTGCATCCGGTACCCATTGAGAAGAGAGAGATTGAGGGTCTCTTTAAGCGAATGGATACCGAAGTCGTCAAGCATACTATTGGGCTCGAAGTAGGAGATCAGGTGATCATCGTTGACGGGCCGTTTAAGGATCTTGAAGGCAAGGCTGCCGAAGTTGATGATGAAAAAGGAAAGGTTAAGGTTTTCGTATCTATGTTTGGACGGGAGACTCCTGTCGAGCTCGACTTCTTGCAAGTCAAGAAAATGTAAGGTACTTTTAGGACTATCTTTTTGACCGAATACTTTGTTGCGGGGCCCGGCTCATTCCGTCACCGTATAGGAAATACGGCTCCGTCAATCGCTTTCCCGCGCCTCGTATTCGATCAAAAATCTTAGTCCAAATAGCATATTCGAGTTTCGATATATAAAAAAATTCTATGGCGAAGAAAATAATCAAAAAAATAAAGCTTCAGATCGAGGGAGGCAAGGCGAATCCTGCGCCGCCGGTTGGTCCTGCGCTCGGTCAGGCTGGCATCAATATTGGAGAATTTGTCACCAAATTCAACGAGGCAACTCGCGACATGATGGGCAATGTGGTTCCGGTTGAAATTTCTCTTTATGAGGATCGAAGTTTCAGTTTTGTTCTCAAGATTTCTCCCGCATCTCGTCTTATACTCAAAGCAATTGGTGGAGATAAGGGTTCGGGTAAGAATGTGGCGAAGAAAGTAGGCACAATCACACAGATGCAGCTTCGAGAGATCGCAGAGAAAAAAATGCCCGATCTTAACGCTGCATCTATTGAGGCCGCCATGAAAACAATTGCCGGTACAGCACGTTCAATGGGAGTTGAGGTTGCGAAGTAAGCGAGGTAAAACAAGAACAGCAAAAAAGGAAAGAGTCCTCTTGGCTATGAGAGGACTCTTTTTGCGTATGCACAATTTAGCGTTTGAAAAAATGTGCATACATGACAACTGCCCATGCCATGTATGCGACGCTGTGAAGCGTTTGAGGGATACTGAAGGAAATGCCGAGTACTCTATCGATGACAAATGTTGCTACGGCGCCGCCTCCGACAATCAAGATCCTTTGTTTATTCACTGTGTTTCCTCATTTATTCTTCACCGACATATTTTGTCGACAGTCTTTTCACCAAAAACCAAACTCCGAGGTCTGCTGGATTAAAGTCAGAAACATTTGGGTCGTAACCGCTACTCACCGAAATGCCCAGTTCTTCGGCGAGTTTGTCCATTTCATCTGCTGATACGGCAATTTCTTTGGCAGTAAAATCACTACCCCACTGCTCTAGAATTGCCTCTACGTCTTGGCCCATTGTTACTTCGAGTACGATTTGGTACTTTCTTTTACCCATTTGCCCCCCTCCTCTCTGGTGGACACGAAAACCTCTCATATTCAAGCATAATAATTCTAGTATGTCAAATGTTCGTTCTGTATCTGCTCACAAAACTGAGTAAACGTTTATATCCAACATGTTTTTACAACCCATTCCTCTGTTGTGTCATCCCCGCGAAAGCGGGGATCCAGAAAATACTCTTTGTTTGCACTGGATTCCCGTCTTCGCGGGGATGACATTCTACTCAATCTTGTGAGTAGATACTTCGTTCTGGCAGAAAGAAATCAGCCGCGTTCGAGCTCTACGTATGTATACGGCGGGGTTTCTTTTGGATGCTTTTCTTCAAATACTCGTTTGTTGAATTTGCTATAGTCGGGAAAGTATACATCTCCGAGAGCATCGTCTTCGACGAGAGTGAGATAGAGTTTATCAGTGAAAGGAAGAGCGCTCGCGAATACTTGGCCGCCCCCGATGATAAATATCTCATCAGGTGATTCTTTTTTTGCTTGAGCAAGGGCGTCTTGTAGTGAATGCACGACAATTGCTCCGAGGACTTGATAAGCCGGATCATGAGAGAGAACAATGTTTGTTCTCTTGGGAAGCAGACGTCCAATCGATTCGTACGTTTTACTTCCCATGATAACAGGATGGCCGAGCGTGATTTTCTTGAACCGCTTTAAGTCGTCACTGATGCGCCAAAGAAGATCGTTATTTTTGCCAAGAGCACGCGTTTTTGCGCCAATTGCGGCGATCATGCTGATGCGAATCTTGCCACCAACATTGTTTTGTTGTCCTTTTGATGTTGTGATATTCACGATTTCTTCATAATGATATACTTAAAAAACATGTCAATCATTGGAATTAAAGAAGTTGTCCGTCGAATCAAAGAAGAAAACTTAATCAGTGGTCTTGGTGGCCGCGATCTATCAAATCCAGAAGGGACAGGCATCGATCTTCGTCTTGGGGCGGTACACAAAATTGTAGAGGGCGGCGCATACATCGAAGCGGACGGTGCGGCCGGTTTAGGAAAACGTCGCGGTGTAAAAACAGAAGAGGTTTTTATTTTAAAGGACGGTGCAGTTCAAGAGGAATTTACTATCAAATCTGGTGAATACTACTTGGTGCAAACGGTGGAAATTATTCATACACCCCTTGATCTTATGCCGGTGCTGTATCCAAGGACCAGTCTGTTCCGCGCGGGCCTTTTACTGCTCGTGACAAAAACTGATCCGGGGTATATAGGGAAGCTCACCCTTGGTCTTACAAACTTGGGGCAGTTTGAAGTGAGACTGCAGCTTGGTGCGCGGATTTGCAACATTGTTTTTCACAAAATTGAGGGCGAGGTTATTGGTTATCGTGGCCAGCACCAAGGAGGCAGAGTTTCTCATGGAGAAGAGGTGCAAGTTTAATACGTTGATGTATGTTTCTTTCTGATATAGATATACAAAAGGCCAGAGCAAATAAAGAGATCCGCATTGACGGATTTGATCGGAAACGGTTACAGCCTGCGAGCTATGACATCTTGCTCGGCAATAAATTTATTTTGACGGAGACGCATACCAATGAATTTATTGATCCGCATAAAAAGATTTTTCCAAAGACAAGAGAAGTGCAGATCGTGGATGGCGATCGCTTTATTCTGCACCCCGGCGTAAGTGTGCTTGGCACTTCGCACGATTTTTTTGGTTCGGATATGTATCTTATTCAGCTTTCCGGCAAAAGCTCCCTCGCGCGCATTGGTCTGATTGTTCATAACACCGCTGGACTCATTAATCCCGGGCATTTTCTAAACATTACGCTCGAATTGTACAATTTGAATAATGTGCCGATTATCCTGCGTCCTAAAATGGAAATTGCGCAGATCACGTTTTCGAAAATGAGTTCACCATCGGTGCGGAATTACAAAGAAACCGGCCGATATAGTGAGAACAACTGGGCGGTAGCTGTTGCTCCAAAGAAAAAAGTAATTAAAAAAATATGACGAACGAACGGCATCCAGAGTATCAATACCTCGATCTACTTCGAGATATTATGGAGCATGGTGCGAGCAAAAAAGACCACAACACCGGCATGCCTCTTTCAAGTGTGTTTGGTCGCCAGATACGCTTTGATTTGTCAAAAGGGTTTCCCTTACTGACAACAAAAAAGGTCTACTGGAAGGGTGTTTTGCATGAACTCTATTGGTTTCTCTCGGGACAATCGAATATCAAATATCTAGTGGACAATGATGTCCATATTTGGGATGACTATCCATACAAAATATATGCAAAAAAAGCCGAAATGGAGACTGTCCCTACCCTGACGCAAGCGAAATTTATTGAGCGGATAAAAAACGATGGGGAATTTGCAAAAATGTATGGGGAACTGCCCTATATCTACGGGCAACAGTGGCGTAGGTGGCCTGCAAAAAATGGCCGGACAATAGACCAATTGGAGTGGATTGTGGATACGATAAAAAATTTTCCAGACCGTAAGCACACTGTTCTTTCTGTCTGGAATCCCGAATACCTCTATTCGATGGCGCTTCCCGGAGAAGCTCTCTCGTTTCCACTCTGTCACATTTTGATTCACTTTAATGTTGCGGGGAATAGACTATCATGCCAGTTGTATCAAAGGAGCGCGGATATGTTTCTTGGCGTTCCATTCAATATCGCGAGCTATGCTCTGCTTACGCATATCATTGCAAAAATAACCGGCTATGAGCCGGGAGATTTTGTGCATACCTTTGGTGACGCGCACATTTATAGCAATCATTTTGAGGCAGTGCGTGTGCAGCTTTCACGGGAACCAAAAGAGTTTCCGAAAATTTCAATTGATGATGCAGCGGTATCGCTTGATTCATTTCGTCCGGAACATGTTCGATTGGAACACTACGATCCGCATAAAGGAATCAAGGGAGAACTCACGGTTGCGGGAGGTTTTAATGAGGACGACAGAAAAAAGTATGTGCAGGCAGTATGATTTTTTTCTTGCATGATCTGACGACAGACAATGTGCGAAATTATTCCTTAGCCTTTTTGTCATGGAAAAAAAATATCAAAGAATAGAAAAAGAAGATTCAGCAGTATATGAAGCGTTGATTGGGGAAGAACAGCGGGAGGCCGATGGCCTTGAACTTATTCCCTCGGAAAATTATGTATCGCAAGCGGTACGCGAAGCGCTTGGGTCGGTGCTCACCAATAAATACTCGGAAGGATACCCGGGCGCGCGCTACTATGGAGGGCAGGAATTTACAGATGCAGTAGAGCGTTTGGCAATTGAGCGCGCATGCGCCCTTTTTGGAGCAAAGTTTGCGAATGTCCAGCCTCTCTCGGGAGCTCCGGCGAATCTTGCGATGTATTTTGGACTGCTTACTCCCGGCGATACCGTGCTTGGTATGGACTTGAGCCACGGAGGACATTTGACACACGGACATCCGGTGACGGAGATCACGAAAGTGTTCAAATTCATTCGGTACAAGATGAAGAATGTTGAAACGGGCGAGATTGATTACGACGAATTGCGTGAAACGGCTCTTCGCGAAAAACCCAAAATAATTCTTGCCGGCTTTTCTGCGTACTCGAGGGAGCTTGCATACGAAAAATTTGTCGAGATTGCGCGGGAAGTGGGCGCGATCACGGTAGCCGATATGGCACATATTGCGGGGTTGATCGCCGGAAAAGCTGTGCGTAATCCATTTGACGCGGGCTTTGACGTCATCACGACAACAACGCACAAGACGCTGCGCGGTCCTCGCGGAGGCATGATTCTCGTGCGAGAAAATGAAGCGTTCATAAAGAAGATCAACAAGGCAGTATTTCCGGGACTGCAAGGAGGGCCGCATATGAACAATATTGCTGCAAAGGCAGTGTGTTTCCACGAAGCACAAGAGCCTTCATTTGCACAATACACACAGCAGATACTCAAAAATGCCAAAGCCATGGAAACTGTCTTTCGAGAGAAAAATGTTCGTATGATCGGAGGAGGAACTTCGAATCATCTCATACTCGCGGACGTTTTTGGCTCACTCGGCGTTTCAGGAAAAGAAGCGCAGACGGTTCTCGATGAAGTTGGCATTACGGTGAACATGAATGCAATAGCAGATGACGTGCGCAAGCCGCTTGATCCTTCGGGCATTCGATTTGGAACTCCCGCAATGACAACGCGAGGTTTTAAAGAAGAAGCGAGTAAAAAGGTTGCAGAAATCATGCTCGATACACTTAAGCATCGCCACAATGAAAATCGAAAGAAGGAATTGCGCAAAGAGGTGCAGGATTTATGCAGAAGTCATCCTGTGCCCGACTCGTTTGTGTAGAACTTGTTTTTTGTGGTTAGATAGTGGGTAGATTTTAATAGGATCTGCGCACGTGGGCGTCTTTGCGAGGTACTCCGAAGCAATCAGAGAATTCGTGAGGCATTGGTTGCATTGAGCTAGCGAACGAGGAGATTAACCATGTTCCCTGAATCGATTTTCAAATTGATCGCACGTCTTTTCAAAAGACATAGGAGAAAAAATCGGAACCGGACTAGATATTGGCGTGGTCGCTATCCTGACTCCGATTGGGTATTTTTTGATTATCCTTCGATCGCCGACAGTGATACAGGGGCTTGTGGCAGACTTTTGAAGAAAAAAAGTGACGACACGCCAGGGATCGGACAGAATGGTTAGAGAATGTGGAAACAAATATGTTTTTTGAAGACATACAGAATATCTGATAGATTGGATGTCTATGGAAATGAGAAAATCTAAGGGCAAGTTTATTGTTCTTGAGGGTGGCGATGGCACGGGCAAAAACACTCAAATAGAGCTTCTGAAGGAACGTTTTGGTTCAAGGGAGTTTCTCTATACGGAAGAGCCGGGAGGGTCGCGTCTTGGGAACAAGATCCGGGAATGGGTGACAGAGCAGGATGAACAACCGATGTGCGTAAAAGCGGAACTTCTGCTTTTTAGCGCGTCGCGCGCGCAACATGTGCATGAAAAAATTGCTCCGGCTCTTGCGCTTGGCATTAACGTCATCTGCTCGCGCTTTTCTCTCTCGACAATTGCATATCAGCTCTATGGCCGAGAACAGCTTCACCGGCTCGAAGCGTTTTATCATATCGATCAATTTGCCGTGGGGAAAACGAAACCAAATTTATATATTCTTCTCGATGGGAATCCAGAGGTTGGCCGCGCTCGGCAAGATACACTCGGTTTTGAGAAAGATCGCATTGAAAGCGAAGCGTTTGAATTTCATACGCGTGTTCGGGAAGGGTATCTTGCGGCACTACCGCCGTTACCATACGGTATTTGTGTTGACGCGGATCGGCCAGCAGAGAAAGTGCATCGAGATCTTGCGATGATCGTGCACAATTGTTTGAGTGAAAAAGAACCGGAGTTTCACCATCATGTAACCGATCCCATCATCCAGGGCTTTCCGATCGACAGCACGATCAAGGAATCTGTTTGGTAACAGTAGTTGACAATTATCAAACACTATAATATTGTCGCGCAAGGAAGGTGTACGAGTAAGTACATGCCAAAATGCATCTGATCGCGAGAGGTACTCGCACTCAAAGTCCTGGAGGTACCAGGAAGGAGAAACGTATGCGCGTAGCTTATATAATATGAGCAAGGCAGTAGCGGTTGACCTGAAGAAAGCTTGGGGTGATGAGTGGGACGAATATCTAAAAGCAACAGTCCGTGGCCTCACGCACGGCGTCAAGCTTGTTGAAGAGCAGATCAAGGCAGTTTGTTACAGAGAATATCTAAAATTATCTGATGTTGGCTTTTCTTTCGATATCGGCGAACGTGGTGTGTCGGTCGAGGTTTTCTTGTGGATCGATAGATTGGATCGTGCACTCAGTCTCGGTCTGAATAATACTGGTCGACTATGTGTGCACCATATTCTCGAGACCAAAGAATCGCTCGAGAACGACAAGGAGTGGAAAGAGGTTGCCGAACATCGGGCACTCGTTTCAATGCGGTTTTTTGTTGCGGATGTGGCTCGTAAGGGTTTGTCGGATGAGTTGAACCGCTGTCTTGTGCTTATTGCCCAATTCTCTAAGATTTTTTATCAAAGTTGCTCTGTGTTGAAATGGAATGAAGTGTAGACTCGATACCCCCCTCATGGCGTGCTGCCGTGAGGGGGTGTTTTTTGTACGAGATTTGCAACTTTGTGCTATGCTACGCCTATGATTCGCGATGAAATTAGGGAAAAAATACACGCGGCGCTCGATGAATTGGGGTTGGTAGAATCTGAAATTATTCTCGAACATCCAGCGGATTCGGGGCATGGTGACTATGCAACAAACATCGCTCTTATTCTTGCGAAGCGAGGCAGCAAAAATCCACGAGAGCTTGCGGAACGGATTGCTGCAAGGTTGCAAGATAAGCGCGGCGAAAATATTAGGAGCATAACGGTCGCCGGTCCGGGGTTCGTTAATTTTCATCTTACAAAATCTTTTTTTGCCAAAAATGTACAAGAAATTCTTTCTGATATTGAAAATTTTGGAAAAAATTCACTATTGTCGGGAAAGAAAATAATGGTTGAATATACTGATCCCAATCCGTTCAAGGTTTTTCATATTGGACATCTCATGACGAACACGATTGGCGAGTCGCTTGCGCGTCTTTTTGAGTTTTCCGGAGCGGAAGTGAAGCGAGCAAATTATCAAGGAGACGTTGGGTTGCACATTGCGAAAGCGATTGCGGCAAAACTGCGCTCGAGGGCTATTTGGATCACTGCCGCGGATGTTGGCGCTTCGTATGCGCAGGGCGAAGAGCTTTTTGCGAAAGAATCTGATTTTGTGCAAGAGGTGAATAAAAAAGTGTATGAAAAGTCTGACGACGCGGTGAATGATGCGTACGCGGAAGGCCGTGCGATATCTCTTGCCGCATTTGAGGAAATGTACAAACTTCTGGGGACAAAATTCGACTTTTACTTTTTTGAATCTGAAGTTGCAGAGGAGGGAAAGAACATTGTTCTCGAATATTTGAAAAAAGGCGTGTTTGAAAAAAGCGAAGGCGCGGTTATTTTTCGTGGCGAACCGTATGGGTTTCATACGCGTGTTTTTCTGACGAAAGAAGGCTTGCCGCCATACGAAGCAAAAGATCTTGCTCTTGCCGCGCGCAAATTTGCAGTATATCCCTATGACAAGTCATTTGTCATTACTGCGTTAGAACAGAATGCATATTATGCCGTTGTTCGCCAAGCGATGAGCTTCATCTATCCGGAATTGGCGCATAAGACGGTTCAGATCGGCCATGGCATGATGCGCGTTGCAAGCGGCAAGATGTCATCGCGCAAGGGAAATGTGGTCACCGGAGAGTCTCTTGTGCATGATGCACTTGCGCTTGCCGCAGAAAAAATACGTGATGAACAAATGAATGTTGACGAAAAAAGCGCAATTTCTAAGTGCGTTGGCATTGGCGCTCTCAAGTTTTCTATTTTAAAACAGCAAATTAAGAGCGACATTGTCTATGATGAAGAGCGCTCGTTTTCCCTCGAAGGGGATTCTGGGCCGTATTTGCAATATGCGGCAGTTCGAGCGAATGCTGTTCGTGCGAGAGCAGAGGAGGCGGGACTTGTGCGCTCGTTTGAGAAAAAAGATGATATCCATGCTGTTGAACGCTTGCTCTATCAATTTCCCGAGATCGTCGAACGCGCAGCGGTCGAACACGAGCCGCACCACATTGCGACATATCTTATCGAGCTTGCGGGCAGCTTCAATAGTTTTTACGCAGCGGAAAAAATAATCGGTGGAGGCGCCGCGGCGCCGTACAGGCTTGCGCTTACGGAAGCAACATTCGCGGTGCTCAAAAATGGCCTGCATCTTCTTGGTATTGGCGTGCCGGGAAAAATGTAGACACCTAGTAATTTTAAAGTTTGTGTGTTCTTTTGATATTGTATATACTAGTACCTATTATGGACAACGCAACAAAAAAATTTATCACGGAACAAAACGAGAAACTTGACAAAAAGATCGATGAATCCGTGGAGAAACTTGATCAAAAGATCGAGAAATTTGATAAAAAGATCGACAATCAAACGGAGAAAATTCTCGCGGCAATGGCAGAGTATGCGCAACGCATTGACGAAAAATTTGAAAAAATCGATGAGCGGTTTGATAACGTTGAAATAAGTATTGGTAAAATACACGAAGAAATTGACCAATTGCGCGATCGTGTGATTGTTCTCGAACGTCATACACATATTGGCTAGCACGAAAGCGAGAAAATTTGATAAAAAACAAGGTTTGATGTATACTTTTCAGCGGTTGTAGTTTCCTAAAAACCGCCTGCTGTTCTTGAAGGAACGTCTGGCAAAACAAGAGGAAGGATTGTTATGACGGCCAATGCTGTTACCGACGGTCTAGTTGCTGCGTATACAAAGCGTGAATTCGAGCTCCGTCAGAGATTTCTCAAAGGCGTGCTTGATCCCGAAACCGTGCTTGATGGGCTGCAAAGGCTCATGGAGATGACCGAGGGTTGGATCAATTGTAATGCTCAACCGGAAATTCCCAGTTGGGCACACAAAAAGGATCCGATCATTCAGCATGTTTTGTGCGGTATGGTTGATCCGTCTAGGTTGTCTACCGTCACGGTTTTTGAAGGGGAGGAAGAGGTGCTCAATGGCGAGACATACCTTTCTCGAGCGCAGAGGCTCGACTCCTCGATGAATGCCTGCGCACTCGATTTCTATGCGCGGCCGGAGAACTGGAAGTATCTGCCGACTGATGTCGACGTCATTGTTTTTCCGAAAACAGTGTTTCGCGACTCGGACGGCTACCGCGTTTTTCCGAAAACAGTGTTTCGCGACTCGTACGGCAACCGCTGCGTGAGGTATCTGTATCGCCGCGGCTCGACGTGGTATCGGTATTACGATTGGCTCGATAGCAGGTTCAGTCGCAACTATCGGGTGGCCGTGCTCGCAAGTTAGCACTCTGACTTTGGTCACTTGGTTCTTAGACCATTTGACCTTTGTCCTTGGACCCTGCATCTGTTTAACAACAGTGCCGCAGGGTCCTTTTCGTGTGCTAAAATGAAAAATGGTAGTAGGTGAATATGCAAACAATTA
>VMGT01000030.1 GCA_007376725.1 Parcubacteria group bacterium Greene1014_15
ATTTCAGGTTCTCCCACCATCTCATCGATGAAAGCATCAATGAGATCAATGAAAAGAGGGCAAAAACAAATGGACCAACATGTACCACTATCTATGATGGATGAGCCTAAAAAAAAGTTGATGAGGTTGGAGGAATTCATTCACGATGATGCATCATCCAGCCTTCTCTACGACTTCGGACACTTCCTCGCTAACTATCATCTCAATTCGCGGCTTGACCCAATGGGATTCGTGATGAGCTGTGAAATAGCTCTCCATGACCTGCAGGTAGGAGTGAATGGATTCACGCAAAAGCCCATCGAGAGCAGACTCGTCGGTTATCCGCCAATGATTTATACTCTGCTTCGCATGGAAATTCCCCGTATCGCGGACGCCATCTTCCCTACAGAGTTCGCAGCGAGCGTAAAGACATTCATCGAGGAAACCAGAGCAGAAATGCAAGCGAAACGAACATCGAAGTGACAACCTTGGGGAAAGAACTCTTCGTTCTTTCCCCAGTCTTTTTTTGACACACAAACAATCAGATGATATTTTACGAATTAGAAAAAAACAAAACACATTGTTGTACTTTTCGGGAGTTTCGAAAATGGAAATCGCAGTGCAATTTGGTTTACTGATCATGTTGATCGTGGGCGCACTCCTTATGATCGGATCACAAACAGGGTATATCGCCCGGCCGACATCTGAAAAAATCCTCCATCCGCCGGGCGCCACACTCATGAGCATTCACAAAGCAATGCTTTGCAAATTCGGTGTTAATACTCAACCAAAGACAAAGAAACAAGTGTAATGCTTGCCCACGTTACCCCCATGCGCTACGCATGGGGGGTCGTTTTTTATTGTTGCACAAGCGCTTCCCCAATCTTATATACATCTCCCGCACCCATAGCTATCACAACATCATCTTTCCCAGCAGTCTTTTGTATATGGGAAACGATTTCATCAAACTCCTCAACATACACTGCTTCGCCGCGCATGTCCCGAATCGCATTCGCGAGTATTTCACCTGAAATTGTTGGGTCAGGCATTTCCCGGGCAGCATAAATCGGCGCAATTATCACATGATTCGCCGCGGTAAATGCCTGCGCAAAGGCAGAGAGCAAAAGTTTCGTCCTACTATAGAGATGTGGCTGGAAAACCACGGTAATACGCTTGTTCGGGAATTTTTCACGAGCGCCTTGAAGCGCAGCGCGCACTTTTTGCGGATTGTGCGCATAGTCATCGTAGACAAGCGCTCCACTCTCCATCTTTCCTTTGTACTCGAATCTGCGCCATGTTCCCTCAAATCGCGAAAGAGACTTTTCAATGGAGTCCTCGCCTATTCCTAAAATTTTTCCGACCGCGTACGCGGCGGCTGCATTCATTCGGTTGTGCTCCCCCGCCACCTGCAGTTTCACATTCTGCAACATATACATAGGATAATCGACAATAGAGTACGAGAGCTCTTTGAGAACAGGGGCAATATGCGGATTTTGCGTGTCGCAGACGACAAAACCATCCGCAGGTACCCTCTGCGCAAGCATACCAAATGCATCCTGTATATCGGCAAGATCTTTATAATAGTCGAGATGATCTTCATCAATGTTGTTGATCACTAAAATATTTGGATGAAGATGCAAAAAAGCTTTTTTATACTCATCAGCCTCGACGACAAAATATTTGCTGTTCCCCGCAACAAAGTTGCTGCCAGATTTGAGCAAGCTTCCAACAACGACCGTCGGATCAAGGCCCCCATCCTTAAGAACTTTTGCAATCATTGCCGTTGTTGTCGTTTTTCCATGCGTGCCAGAAATTGCAATCGTATATGTACCTTCTGAAACAATGCCGAGCATTTCAGGATACGACAGAACGGGGATATTTTTCTTTCGCGCCGCACGGAGTTCGGGGTTATCTTTTGTGAGCGCATTCGTGAATACAACACAATCGGCATTTTCTGGAATATTTTTAGAAGAATGTTTGAGTGCAATCGTAACACCAAGCTTGGAGAGCTCTTTCGTTACGAACGATTCACTGCGGTCGGACCCGCTTACCTGCTTCCCGACAGAAAGCATCATGCGAGCAATTGCGGAAACACCAATGCCGCCAATACCTATAAAATGTACCGCTCTCATTTTTTCAATATCTGTCATGGTCGCATTGATTTTAACACAGCAATAAACTGGTCTCCCCGATCGTACTCATTCTTAAACATACCGAATGACGCAAATGCTGGACTGAACAAAATGATGTCCCCTTTCTTTGCACACACAAATGCAGTAGCGACAGCTTCTTTGAGCGTTGCCGCTTCGGCAACCGCAAGTTTCTTGTGTTTGTACATGGGCACACGAATACGATCTGTACCGCTTCCAGCAAGCAAGACAACGGATGCGCAATATCGCGGAAGCAAACCGAGTAACTTCGCCATATCGAGCTTTTTATCGTGACCGCCGAGAATGAGAACGATATTCTTTTTCTTGCCAAGAGCCAACAGGGCAGCACACGTTGCATCAGGCGTTGTTGCACAGGTGTCGTTGTAGACCGCAATTCCACGCACATCGCGCAACCGCTCAAGACGACCTCCCACGCTGGCAAAACTTTCTGCCACTATTCGAATCACCGATACGGCTATGCCAAGTTTTTTTGCTGCTGCCGACGCAAGCGCTACATTCGCGCGAAAATGTTCTCCCGGAACGCGGAGCTTCCATCTGCGCGGCACAAATGTCTCATTGACAGAAATACAACGCTTTGCATGCGTACGATATTTTTTCTTTATCCAAGGAATAACTTGTTTACTAACAATGCATATATCACCCTTATTTTGATGCGCAAAAATATGTGCCTTGTCTCTAAAATACAAATTTCGATTACCATGATAATAATCGAGATGATCGTCAAGAAAATTCGTAAATACTGCAACATGGGGAGAAAGTTTTGCATCTCCAAATCCTTGAAGCTGCCATGAGTCGAGCTCAAGCACCACAATATCTCCTTTCCTTATCTTTTTGATGAGTGGCAGTGTCGCCATGTCTCGAATATTGCCGCCAAGATATACTCGTTTGCCCGCAGCCTTCAACATATTGAACACAAGATGGGTGGTCGTCGTCTTTCCGCGTGTCCCCGTAATGCCGACAACCGTAACTCCCTCCGCAAGGCGAGCAAAAAGAGACGCATCCATTTCAATAGGTATCGAATGCTTTCTCGCTAATGCAATATATGGGGAGTCGAGCGGCACACGCGCCGCCTTGAGAACCATATCGCCTTTTTCAAAATCACTGAACCGATGTTCACCGAGAACGTACCGGATATTTTTATATGGCTTTAATGCGGCAAGTGATGTCATAAGCTCTTTTCTCGACTTCATATCCGTAATGAGAAGCTTTGCTCCACACTCGGCAAAAAACTTTGCGTCATTAAGCCCACGCCCAAGCAATCCAAGCCCAAGCATGATTATATACTTCCCCGAAAAATGCTTCGCATAATTTTTCATCACCGTCATTCTACTCCCAGACCACACAAAAGCAAATGAAGCAACAGCGCGCTGTTGCTTCATACATTTGAATATCTTTCCCCTTGCCCCTGTTGATCCGGGACCATAAAAATATCTTTGTCTTTCTTTTCAACGTAGACGATATATCCATCATGAAAGCCGCCGACAATCCGCCAACGTGCAATACCGGATGGAAGCACGAGCTCGAGATACACCGGCGTCCATACAAGAGCAATGCCACTCTCCACCAAATCATATTCTGTCCGAAACATTGGCATTGGTTTAGCCAAAATCTCTACTGCCATAGAAACCCCCTTCCCCTCGAACTATACCACGATTTCATGAGATATTCACTCGTTTATTCGGAAAAGAGTTGCATAATTTTTCAAATGTGTCATACTTCTTCCAAAGGTCAGTAAAAAAATTATTATAATTATTGATCAATTAATTTAGTATGTTTTTGAATTCTCGAACAAAGGCAATATGTCTTACTGCGCTTGTGGCAACCCTCGTCGCTCTTGGCACAGTAGCGTACGCCAATCATTCATGGGGGCCCTATCACTGGGCGCGCGCAGCTAACCCCTTTACCCTGAAACTTGGTGACAATGTCGGAACAATCTGGGATGGCCACCTCGCTTTCGCATCAACAGACTGGAGCGCTTCTTCGACGCTCGATACCACCGTCGTTGCCGGTCAAGCCAGAGCAAATTGCCGAGCTACAAAGGGGCGAGTGGAGGTCTGCAACAAAACGTATGGTTTTAATGGATGGCTTGGTGTGGCATCGATCTGGATAAACAGCACCAACCATATAACACAAGGAACGGTGAAATTAAATGATACCTATTTCAACACCGCTACCTATAACACTCCTGCATGGAGACAATTCGTGATGTGCCAAGAAGTCGGCCACACCTTTGGACTCGACCATCAGAATGAGATCTTTGGCAACACAAACCTTGGCTCATGCATGGACTACACAAACGACCCGAGTGGTGTTCTCTACAGCCAGTTGAGCAACGAGCACCCGAACGTGCACGATTATGGGCAGCTTGATTTGATGTATGCTCACCTTGACAGTGGAACAACGGTTGGCCAGGCAATCACTAATAACAACGGAAAAAGCGAGGTAGACGATGATGTGGATAACACCGGCCGTCGTCACACGCGGCATGAGCGCGATCTCGGCAACGGTGAGAAACTCGTAACATTCATACTCTGGACTGATTAAGAATGAGCTTTGATTGAATGTAAGATATCACAACCCCCAATACACGGGGGTTGTGCGTTCTAAAAAGTTCGCATATTCTAAACCTATGAATATAAAAACATTTGTCGCGTTCGTGGTCGTTGCTCTCATGATTGTGATCGCTATGCCGCTCTTGCGCGGCAAGTATAAAGAACCCGTGCCTTCTTCCAACAATTCCACTGGTCTCATTGTCGGAACAAACGCAATCTATGTCGAAGATCAGGCCCCGTCGAAAACCATTTTGGTTGCAACCGTGCGCCTTGAGAAACCCGGCTTTGTGATAGTTTTTGATGACGCCAATGGTGTCCCCGGCAAAATTCTCGGCAGAAGCGATTTTCTGCCAGCGGGAGAAATGGAGAATCTTCTACCGATACAACTTTCTCGCAAAACACAAGACGGAGAGATACTGTACATTGCGCTCCATTTCGACGACGGCGACGGCATGTTTGACGTGACGAAAGACCAACCCGCGCTCGATTCTACTTCTGCTCTTCCCGTGATGACAATCATTACCGTAAGCACGGAAGCGGCTGAATCGCCAGATGCAGTAAGTTTGTAATCATCGTTTTGTGCCGAAGGTGGGACTTGAACATTACATGTTCAGTACCCCGATTGGATTTTTTCTTCGTCCTACGGACTCGGAAAAATCTCAATCGGGCTTCAAGTCCGTGCTCCCGTTTGCTATCGCAAACGGTTGCGCCACCTTCGGCACACTTTTCGCAAGCTCAAAATTGGTGCCGAAGGTGGGACTTGAACCCACAAGGACTTACGTCCACAGCGTTCTGAACGCTGCGTGTTTGCCAATTTCACCACTTCGGCAATCAAAAGCCATGCGTCTGTATTTTGTACAGAACACATAGCTTTTTTCTATATATCCACACTATACCACGATGGCACCTTGAGCGATTTTGGATCATTGCCATCCCAACTAATTTGCCCTGTCACAATCAAATTTGAGATATTCGGCTGCCACGTGATTTCCATTTCATGCACTCTTGCCGCAAGGTCTTCGACTGTGTCAGTCGGTAGTATCGGCACGGATTTTCTAAAAAACACCGGCCCTTTGTCGTATTTTTCGGTAACAAAATGCATACAAACCGCCGATTCTTTAATCTCACCGTGTTTGTACGCCTCAAGCACTGCGCTGTGCACATGCATACCATACAACCCCTTTCCACCAAATTCCGGAAGTGGCCCAGGGTGTATGTTTATCGTTTTTGCTGGATTAAGACCTTTCGTGAGCCAAAGACATCCGGAAAGAAAAACATACTCGATATTCAAGTCTGAAACGATCTTTTGATGTTCCCCCGCACTGCGCGGTTTTGGAAAATATACATACGGAATAGATAGTTCTCGCGCGCGCTTCTCTACACCGCCTCCTTTGATATTTGAAACTACCGCAACAATATCTGCGTGCAGAAAATGAGCACGCATGCGCCACACCAGATTTTCAAACCCTGAACCACCATCTGTTTTTGTACCCGAAGCAAAAACAACGACGCGAGGCTTCGACATATATTTCTCCACGCAAAAAGTCCCGCACTCTGTCTGTCTGTCTGATTTTTACTATAGCTTATTATTCTCGACAACTGGCTCTATTGCCTGTATTTCAATAGTTCCACTAGTCACAAAGTCATTATTCCATTCCGCATCCCGCAAAATCCCCGAAACGGTTACGTGTGCATGAGCGGTAATGGTATGAGAACGATTTGGAGTCGTATCGAGCAAATCATAATACACATTGCCTGCGGTGCGCAATCCAAGAAGACACTCTGTTGTTTGTGCCTCATTCACTTCGTGCGGCAAACAGACAATCTCCCCTGTCACTGTTACCGACTCTTCCATTACCTCAATTGGCGAAAGAGGGGTCGGCACAGAATTGCTCATTTCGTTCCTACGCATAAACCACATCACAGATGCTGCTACGACGAGAGCAATAAAAATTAAAACGATGAGACCAGTTGATCCTTTTTGGTTCATAGAGATATATTAGTTCTTGTAATCTACTCTTCAGAATACCACAAAAAGTACCGCTCCGAGCGCTATAACAAAAACAAGCGGCATGAGTACATATCTCAAAAATTTCAGCATCCGTGGAGCAAAAAGTGTGTGTCTATGTGCGGCAACAAAACGATAGACATACGGAAGCATGTGACGAATCCACGGTAACCGCCCCACTGCAACAAAAAATCGAAGTCGAGGATATGTTTCGAGAATAGAAAGAATTCCCTCCGCACCGGCATATACTTTCCCCCGATCATCAATGACATGAATTTCCTTTTCAACAGCTGCCTTCGTGAGACCTCTCGGCAATTCCCCTTTCGTCATATCATGCAGAATAAATTTTTGTTTCTCGGATGAACCTTCAATCGCACCCGCAAAAACAGTACACATAGGACAAGCGCCGTCATAGACAACGATTTTTTTATTTCCAGTTTTCTGCTCCACCCTTTTATTATATACCCGCAACACGCCGCGTTTGTACAGCAAATCCGCCACCAGTCATAGTTTAAAAATCCTTAACCACTCCTGCGCGCACAAGAGCTTGATAATGATTCAATTTGACTCGCTTTAGATATTCAATTATTTTCCCTCGAACTGATGCAATGGTGAGATTTTGTTCCTTGGCAAAAGTCATTATTTTTGCAATCGCACTCTCCATTTCTGATATATCGTTCACCATCAACTCAATCTCTCCAATGTTGTAGGTAAAATCTTGAAAATCAACGAGGTCAAGATCAATGATAAATAACTCCTTTTTATATTTTCTCCGAGTAGTTTTGCAAGTACAAAACGACACATAACCAGCTTTAGCCAAATCGTCAGCAAAATTTCCACTAGAAGGAAGATCGAGAGTTTCGCGTATTTTCTGTTCATCCTCGAGCTCGTCATATTGGTCAGCTAGTCTATCTACTCCATTGTGTAAAGGAAGTTTGAGCTCAAATCTGCCGTCACGAGAACGGAGCCATTTGTCATTTAATGTTAGAGAAAAATTTTCTGTATCGTAATAAGTATCAGCAAAAACACGCTCGTTAAGAAATCGAGCATTTTTTGTTAGCTGTTCTTTGTTGTGCTCATTCAATATAAATTTCTTTTCTACTTCAATCATAAAAATTATTTTGATAAGACCCGCATATTTGAGCATAGTTCAATCTTTTTCTCTTCTGTCATTCCCGCGGAGGCGGGAATCTAGAGTATATCGCGTAGCCCTGGATTCCCGCTTTCGCGGGAATGACACCGAACACCATATGACCTTTAGTACGAGTACCAGGACTCTTTCCCTACAGGAACGGTACACCTTTCGTATTTTCTCACAGTAGTAACTGCTCGAAAATATACTCAAGGTCTTCTCGTCCTCCACGAACGCTAACGCGTTCTAGTACCACATAAAAATTCAGATGTTTAATTTCGTACCGTAAATATATTGTTCGCTTTGTGCGAGTACCAGGACTCGAACCTGGGACCTCGTCATTATCAGTGACGCGCTCTAACCACCTGAGCTATACTCGCATATTACTCTGTATAATCATATTGTTACGTTCCCTACGATATCAAAAAAGAGCCTCATTGACAAATGAAATGACCCCATACACGTATGCGTACGGGGTCATTTTGAAAATCATACTTGCGCAGCAATTTTAACTGCATCATGCATAATCGCCCCCTTATGCACATTCAGTCCTCGGGCAAGAGCGCGATTGCGCGAAAGAGCCCAATCGAGGCCGTGCGTTGCAAGTTCATGCACATACGGAAGCGTCACATTCGAGAGCGCCCGGGTCGCGGTGAGCGCCACGCCCCCCGGCATATTGGTCACGCAATAGTGCACAACATCATGCAGAATATACGTCGGCTTGCTGTGCGTCGTCGGCCGTGATGTTTCGGAACAGCCGCCCTGGTCAATTGAAACATCAACAAATACCGACCCCAGCTGCATTCCTTGTATTATCTCTGTCGTAATAATGCGTGGTGTCCTCGTTCCTGGTATAAGTGCCGCGCCGATGACAAGGTGCGCAATCGAGAGATAGTCAGCAAGATTTGAGGGATTCGAGAGAACCATCTGCACACGCCCGTCAAACAGGTTGTCGAGTGCACGCAATTTTTCCATGCGAACATCAAGCATGGTGACGTCCGCGCCCATGCCGAGAGCAATACGCGCCGCATTCATACCAACAATACCTCCGCCAACGATCACTACTTGCGCCGGGGAAACTCCGGGAACTCCTCCGAGCAACACGCCGCAACCTCCATTCTTCTTGAGAAGACACTCCGCGCCAACCTGCGGAGCCATACGCCCCGCGATCTCGCTCATAGGTGCAAGAAGCGGCAACGCTCCAGAATTTTCCTGCACGGTTTCAAATGCAATTGCTGTGACATTCTCCTTGATGAGCGTTGCAAGAAGCAGAGGTTCGGCAGCCAAGTGAAGAAACGCAAAAAGAATTTGATCGCTGTGAAGCAAAGCAAGCTCTTCGCATACAGGTTCTTTGACCTTCACAACAAGTTCGGCAATTCCATACAATTCCTTTTTTGAACACACAATAGCACCTGCCCTGCGGTACGCATGGTCATTAACATAGACACCATGTCCTGCTCCGCGCTCAACATAAACTTGATGACCGCCTGTAACAAGTTCGACAACCCCGTGTGGCAATAACGCTACCCGATATTCATCAGGCTTCACTTCTTTCGGAACGCCAATACGCATATAAAAACCCCTCCTTTGACAATACAACAAAACAAAAGTGATTCCGCCGCAAGTATAGACAAAAATCACAAAAAAGGAAAGGTCGAATTGTTTTCTGTATAAACAATTCGACCTTCTCACCACTATTTCAATTTTCAAAAAGTTGAGGATCTACTTTTTTTACTAATTCTCTTGTGGCACGATCAAATGGATACGTATTGGACATCTTGCCTTTTTCTGCACGAAGAAGCATCACAAGCTCATGTGCAGCATCATCCTTCTCGCTTTCTGTCGGCATCTCTTCCTCGAGAGCCACAACACTAGTATCACCTATATATCCATCTAGAAAATATATTCTCTGCTTGCCCTGTAATGTTTGAGCACGCATCGCGTAGCGATTGCCGCGGTGACCTAATTGATATAGTACTGCAGGTAGAGCTTCATCGATCTCATCAAAGATACGATCAGCGAGTCGGTCCACAATATCACCTACCCGTGCATCATCCTTCACAGCGTCCCATATAGATATAAAAACATTAGCTAAATCCGATGTTGAAACATCAATACGTGTAAGTATCTCTTCCGCTCGTTGTATTTCGGCAGTATAGAGATGTCTCGTACTTTGTGAATTTTCTGACACCGATACATGTTCAGATGATTTTCCGGACGATTCACATGTTGACGCATTTCCTGAAAATGCATACGTACCAATTGATCCGTCAGCGAAGCGCAGAAGAAGTACGCCATCGACTACAACCTTGAATTCCTGCGCTGTTCGTATGGGATGCCGTATGGTCGTTGCACACTTCATACTCGCCCACTGTTTTTCCAACATTTTTTCTATCGGCTGCCATTCGGCGGCAATAACAGTGCTCGAACAACTGATCAGAAAGATAAACAACAAACCTGTGGAAAGAAATTGTTTCATGTTCCCTGTCCTCTTTAGCAAATTCGACAAGTAGCACACTATTTTTAGTCCGATACAAATATACGGAAGAGCTCGTAAAAAGTAAAGGCCAGACAACTTCTTTCGAAATTGTCTGGCCGAGACTACCGCTTGTCGAGCTCCTCATTGATCGAACGGTATTGTTTTTGTTGGGTCGTAACAGACTCCCGAATGTTTTTGACTCCCTGTTTGAGAGAG
>VMGT01000031.1 GCA_007376725.1 Parcubacteria group bacterium Greene1014_15
AACATGCGTGAGACAGGTTGGTCCCCTATCTGCTGCAGGCGTTGATTCTTGAGGAGATTTGTTCCTAGTAGGAATTACTGCTACTTCATAGAGTAATCTATGATGACAATTTGGCTAATAACGGTGAAGCCTTCATAAATCTATCTGGACTGTGGAAAAATATTCGAACAGGTCCGTTCGGATGTGATAAAATTTACTTGAGGACCAGATATTTTTAAAGGTAATACCGTGGGAAGTCGATCTAAAATTGATTTAAGTTATATAGCCGGTTTTCTTGACGGTGATGGAAGTCTTATGTTGCAAATCAAAAAGCGACATGACGGAACGAGAAAGTTTCGTTTTATGACAACCATTTGCTTATATCAAGATACTCGGCATGAACAGCCACTTTTCTGGATAAGAGATATACTCGGAATCGGATATATCTCTCGAAGAAATGACCATATTACGGAATTGCGTATTAATGGTTATGCACAAATGGTTCGCATTCTCAAAGAACTTAGTCCGTATATAAAATTCAAAAAGTTGCAAGCAGAGGCGCTTTGTAAAGCATCGCTGCTGTTGTCTGAAGTTGGAGTAAAGAAACTCACTTCAGAAAATTTTAAGCAGCTTGTTGAGTTTGTACTTATCGTTCAGCATGAGAATTATGCAACGAGACGGAAAAAAACGAGAGAAGAGCTGTATCAATCTTTAGATTTGACCCCGTAACGACTGGAATTCTGTATCAATCAATACAGAACGAAGATAGTGAGAGTGTGATTGGAGATCGCATCACTATAATATGCCGACACCCGAACTTCAGAAGTGAAGAGGGTGAAGATATAGTCTACACACATAGAAATGTGTGAATATGTGACGAGAGGACCGGAATGAACTGACCTCTGGTGTGGGGGCTGTACCGCCAGGTGCACCGCCCCGTAGCTACGTCGGGAATGGATAACCGCTGAAAGCATCTAAGCGGGAAGCCAACTCCAAGATAAGGAATCGTTGAGACCCCTCAGAGATGATGAGGTTGATAGGCACTAGGTGGAAGCACAGTAATGTGTTAAGCCGAGGTGTACTAATTCGTCGATTCTGTTAGGAACTGTGGAAATCATTAACCACTTCCTGTTTCCATTACATAGTTGTTGTCGGCCGTACGTGTTTGGTGTCATTCCCGCGAAAGCGGGAATCCAGAGTGCAATTTCGAATTCTAGATTCCCGCTTTCGCGGGAATGACAGAAAAGCACGAACTGTGCATAAGTCTTATTTTAAATACAGTGCCCTGGTGATTCATCGGAGAGGCCACACCTCTTCCCATTCCGAACAGAGAAGTTAAGCTCTCTTGAGGCGATGATACTCATTTCGGGGAAAGTAGCTTGTCGCCAGGACACTGTATTTAAAAAAAGATTTAGGCGTACCTCAAAAGTACGCCTGGTTGTCTTTCATTCTATGGCTGCCCAAAATACTCCCGAAACTTTGAGGAAATCTTTATGTTGGTAGGTTTTTTCAAGCTCACCAACTCTTCTTATGATCTCTTCCTTTATCATCCCACCTGGACTTGAACCAGCCAACGTTTCAACAACGAACTCATGGAGTAATTCACCTATCTTCGTAGATGGCAGTGACGCTCTGACTAATTCCTTTTCCTCCAGAGTGACAAAAACAGAATATCTGGCCATGATTATCTCTTCCGCTTTTGGTTGAGCGCTATACCTAATGAATCTGAAAAAATGTTAACACAGAATTTGAATATATCAAATTCTGTGGCGAAGTTTCGGGAAAAATGTATAATCTCAAACGGATATTCTTTGAATGCAGAATAGTGATGTAAGGAGGTATCTGTGGCATTTGTCTACTGTCCGATGTGTTGCAGTAAACTGCTAAAGAACAAGGAAAACTATCTTGCGTGCCCTGATCAATCGTGCGGTTTTGTCCATTTCAATAATCCGATTCCCGTCGTTGCGGGGATTGTGCTCATGCATCCTGGAATCGTGATTGTACAGCGCAAATTCGGGCCACATGTTGGAGAATGGTGTTTGCCGTGCGGATATGTGGAGCACAAGAGACACCCGCCTGACGAAGTGATTCGTGAAATTAAAGAGGAGGCAGGAATTGATGCGCGAGTTACTCTCGACATCGGCACTATTAATCCCAATCCGGGGAAAGGAAATCAGATCATTACCTTTTATCTCTGCGAATATGTACAAGGTGGTCTCCATGCTGGCTCCGATGCGCTTGCGGTGATGCAGTGTACGACGCCGGACATGGTGCCAAAACTTTGCTTCTCGTCTCACGACAAAATACTGCGCGACTGGTGGAATGTTATTGATTGGGCATGACACTACAAGAACAGGAGAAATGACATGGCGTATGTTTGGTTTACTCTGAAAAAAGATTCCTACCACCGTGCTTTTTCTGGTTGGAAAGAGAACCTTCAAAGGATGTTTCCTGATGTTGCAGTTATCTTCGTAAGTAGAGGAGAGGGGCCGATACTGATTGACTCAGATTTAAAAGATTTCCCTCTTCTTTATGAAAGTTTGAGCAAAATTTGCCATATAGAGATTGCCAAACCGGGTACCGTTTCTGTGTAAGATTAAAAAAGAGACTGAACACCATAGACAGAAAAGGGGAACATGGAATGAAAGTATTTGTGATTGGCAGCGGCGGTAGGGAACATGCTCTGCTTTGGAAACTGCGGCAAAGTCCCGATGTGACGGAGCTCTACTGTGCTCCCGGAAATGCCGGAACGGGGCTTGTGGCGGAAAATGTTTTTATTCCCTCTCTCGATCGCTCGGCATTGCGAACGTTCGCACTGTGGAAGCGCATAGATCTTACGGTTATCGGCCCCGAATTGCCCCTTGCCCTTGGAATGACAGACTACTTCGAAGACGCAGGGCTTACTGTCTTTGGCCCAACGCAGGCGGCTGCACAGCTCGAAGCAAGTAAGGTGTTTGCAAAACAATTCATGCTTGAAGAAAATATCCAGACGGCGCCGTTTGAGGTGTTTGAAGACGCAGAAAAAGCGATTGCGTATGTCGAAGGCAAAAGAATGCCGATCGTCATAAAACCAGATGGCCTTGCACCTCGCAATGGCGTTGTTGTATGCAATATGCTTTCCGATGCGGTGGCTGCAATTCGTGCATGTCTTGTTGAAGGGTGTTTCAAAAAAGCTGGAAAGAGAATTCTTATAGAAAACTGTTTATCGGGACAGGAAATCTCGTATCATTGTTTAGTAGATGGGTACAACTTTCTACCCCTTGCTGTTTCGCAGGACTATAAACGGCTCTATGATGATAACACAGGTCCGAATACTGGAGGTATGGGCGCGCGATCACCCGTGCCGAATGTTACCGACGACCTTCTTCAAAAAATTGCAACTCGTATTGTAGAGCCGACGATTTCCGGCATGGCAAAACGCGAGTGTGAATTTCGCGGCGTTCTGTACATTGGAATCATGATCGTGAACGGTGAGCCGTATGTTCTAGAATACAATGTGCGCTTTGGAGATCCTGAAGCGCAAGTGCTTATGATGCGGCTCAAAAGCGATTTGTTTCCTTTATTGGCCGCTTGCGCGTGCGGCGGAGGATTGCGTGGTGCTCGTGCGGAATTTTCAAAAGATACCGCTGTTTGTCTCGTGGCGGCTTCTGCAGGATATCCCGATGCATCAAATTACAAAGAAGTGCCGATTCGTGGCCTTGAAAAAGCTGCGGCATTTCAAAAAACCGAGATTTTTCACTCTGGCACGCGCATGGTACGGGACCAGGTAATGGCGGCAGACGGCTCTGGTACTCGCACAGTGCGTGATCAGATGATGACTGCAGGCGGTAGAGTTGTTGGCATTACATCGCTTGCGAGAAATAGCGATACGGCAGCGCGCCGCACGAGACATGCGATGTCCCGCATTTCATTTGATGGAATGCACTATCGTACTGGTGTTGGCGTTTGATTCTAATAGGACTTACGCAAATCACTCTCTCCGTATTGCGAGCGCTTTGCGCGGAGCAATTCAGACTTATTCTTATGCCCCATGAATTCTGGTTTGCTTCGGAGTACCTCGCAAAGACACTCACATGCGTAGGTCCTATCTAAAAATAGCCTGTGACGTAGTATGCGTCACAGGCTATTTCAAATTCTCTTTCAATCTTGAAAACTTTTCAGGACTTTCCACCGAAGCTATCCGGCAAGATTTTAATGCATCATTGAACTTCTTGCAAAGCCCTACCATTGTCCGCGAAGGTTGATTTAATCGAGAGGCACTTGGGCAATAAATTCTCGAAACAATTCTATCTTTCTAATGTCAGTGGCAGTAAACAGAAAGTTTTGTACGTCCTTGCCTAAAGCGGCAAAATCCAAATCAGAAATTGCGTGAACAAGTTTTTCCCGTAAAGCCTCTCCGCTGTCAATACCGAGTTTTAATCGCAAATATTGATAATTTGGTTTTGTCATGGAAAACAAAAAAACAATATCAAAAAAATCGCGTCCCTTGGCACGTTTTCGATTAACCGCGGCATAAATTTTTTGAGAGAGTAAGATGTCCAACGGAGTTACGAAAACTTCAGAAAACACGTCAAACTTATTCAGAATTTTCTTATCTGGTTGGTAAGGGAAGTCATGCGCCAAGCTATCAATTTGCAAAAGAATCTTTTCCTCTTCATGAGGCGATAGTTCATGAGCGTAGAGAATATCGGGAAAATGCACATTGCAACGATATGTGTTTTTTCCAACGATACTGACTTCTGTTTTAAGCCCTTGAGCTTCTAATCCAACGCGAACCCTTTTTGATAAATCTTCGAATTCACCCTCTTCTAAACTAAAATTGTCAAAATCTAAATCTTCGGAAAATCGAGTATTATTATAGATGATACGGAGAGCAGTACCCCCTAAAAATGAGAGTTTGGTAGCATACGCAGAAGTAAAGATAATTTCTAGTATTTTGTACTGCAAATATTCCCGCAGAAGCGCACGCTTAAAGGGCCTAAGAGATTCCGGGTATTGTTGTTCAATTTGAACTAGAGTAAGCATAGTATTGAGATTTTCTCATGAGCTCCAGAAGTTTTTCTAGACGTTCTAGCAAACTCTTGTTATTAAAAGCTCTTGCATATTCTTGAAGTTTTGGAATATCTGCTTTGGAAAGAAATTCTTGGCTGTTGAATCTCCATTCATAAAAGTCTGTTTCTTGAGCAATTGTCGGATGCATATACAAATAGTCCAAGACCGTCTTTTCTATTTCGGCAATTTTATAAGATTGATCACCCCACTTTTGTAAACTATATCCAAACAATAATTGCGGCTTTATTCTTTGGTAAACAAATTCAGCAATCGGAGTATGAAAACGGGAGGTCTTTTTTCCGCATGCAGATGTAATGGAATAGACTCCCTCTGGGATCAATCCATAGTACGAAAGTGCTGATTCAAAAGATACATACGAAGGTGTATACAGATGGTTAGCAATGAGGAAGAGCGTCTTCTCGCTTAGAGGAGTATCAGCAAACATGTAATAGCCTCGTCGAAGCTTTTTAATGTAACCCTTGTGTTGCCAAGCATTCAATCGACGTCGATGAAAGTTGGACTCAACCTTACGAATGTCGGAAAGGCTAAAAACGATGAAATTCTTCAACTGTTCTTGCAAGGTTTGATATTGCATTTTTTTCCAAAAGAGGCTCTTCAGAGCACTCTTTGGGAAAATCTTATCATACACACTATGATAAATCAAGCTTTTGTGGGTGGATAAGAGAGGTCCCGCATTTCATTTGATGGAATGCACTATCGTACTGGCGTTGGCATTAGGGCTCGTTAAAAAATTAATTCCCAAAGATCGTGCGCAATGCGCGGTCAGATACGACTTGGCGCGGAATGAGCGAAACACGAGTTGTATTCCGATACAATGAGTGGTTTTGCGAGTGAGCACGAGTCGTAGATGGCTGCGCAGTGTGCGCGAGATTGGGAAGTTATTTTTTAACGAGCCCTTAAATAGTGGATAGGCTCTAAAATAGCCTGTGACGTAGTATGCGTCACAGGCTATTTTTTCTACAATTTCAATTTGTCACGCAGGATGGGGAATGATATGGGGAATTGGGGATAAGAATAGAACAAAGTGATGCGTGTACATGTTAGAATTTAATTATCAAAAACGCGTGCGGCGCGTGCTTTGTTGCATTGAAACCCTGTCAATCTTTTTAATCATTGTCTTATCGGTATGTTGAGTTAACGCGGAAATTGCAGGATGATATTTTGGCTACTCGAATGATGTTGTACTCACACAGATTGTCTTTGTTAAAATGGTGTGTAATATTTTGTGTTTTTGGTATTGCATGGTTATTTTTGTCTTTAAGAATACAAATCGCGCATGCGGTCGGAACTCCGTCTATCATCAGCTATCAAGGAAGGCTTGCTGACAACAATGGGGATCTGCTCGGGGGTGCTGGAACGACATATTATTTCAAATTTTCTATTTGGACCACCTCGGCGACTACTACCGGTACGCGTCTTTGGCCTGCGAGTGCGCCGTCTTCAGCAAGTCTCACTGTGCGCCAAGGCGTTTTTAATGTGAATATCGGCGATACAACGTCGGGTTTTCCAAATGCGCTCAACTATGATTTTGCCACCAACAATGAAATCTATCTTCAGGTAGAGGTTTCTTCTGACAATTCAACATTTCAGACACTCTCGCCTCGCCAGAGGATTGGATCTTCAGCTTTTTCGCAGTTGAGCAGTGCGGTAAGCGGTACAACAACCCCATCATCATTTGGCACAACAACGTCTTTTGCGAATTCTGTTGTTTCGATAGAAGCAACGTCTACCAATAGTATTCCTTTGACAGTACGTGGATTTGCCAGCCAGATTGCCAATCTTTTTCAGGTGCAAAATGCAGGTCTTTCCAATCTCTTCTCGATCGACAGTCTTGGAAGAATCAACGGCTTTGTTTCATCGGCGTCCTCAACGGTTGACGGCGACTTTTTCGTTTCGGGGGTGTTTCAAGCTTCCTCGACACTTCACGTCGGTGGCGCGGGTACTTCAACATTTGCGGGTGGTATTCAAACAACACGCCTCGGCGGTACAACTGCCTCTTCAACCCTTGCGGGTCTCACCTTAGCTTCTGGCGGCCTCCGCGTTGCAACGCTCACCTCGGGAAGCTGCGACCTCAAAGCGGATGCCGATGGCAACGTGACTTGCGGAACTGATGCGACCTCTGCCGCTTCTCTCGAACGCGACTTCAACCAGGAAACCTTTAACGGCGCAACCGTCCTCACACCAACGACCACCATCGAGCTCCTTATTAAAGACACCGCCTCATCCACCTTCCTCGGCCCCGTCCGCACCCAAGGACTCACCGGAACGTATATCGAAGGAAGCAATCTTGTCGCAAGCACCTCGATCAAACTCGCAACCGAACTCTTGACCGACTTCACCGGCACGGGTCTCACGAACACCGCAGGCGCGCTAACACCGCAGGCGCGCTTACTCTCGTCACCACGGGCGACTGGACCGGAACGTTTGACGGATCGGAGGGAACCGCCTTTGCTCTTCTTGCTGACAATGAAGTGGTAACGGGGCTCTATGATTTTGATGCCACCGGCACCACCACCTTCGCGGGAGGACAGCGGACGACGGGAAGCATCTCCGCTTCGCAGTCCGTGGAGAGTGCGGCGCTCGTTGCAAGCACTTCTATCAAACTCGCAACCGAACTCTTGACCGACTTCACCGGCACGGGTCTCACGAACACCGCAGGCGCGCTTACTCTCGTCACCACGGGCGACTGGACCGGACCACCCGCTTTGAAAGTCTCACTGCCTCTTCAACCCTTGCGGGTCTCACCTTAGCTTCTGGCGGCCTCCGCGTTGCAACGCTCACCTCGGGAAGCTGCGATCTCAAAGCGGACAGCGATGGCAATGTCACCTGCGGGACGGATGCGACAGGTGCAGCAGGAGGTGGCGACGAGGCGTGGGATATGTACACCATCGGAGGCGTAAGTTGGCTCGCTCCGACAACAACGACACTCGGTTTCATCACGACTGCCTCATCAACGGTGAATGCGGCATTTAATGTACAGGGTATCTTACAGGCATCTTCTACGTTGCTCGTCGGTGGTACGGGCACCTCGACGTTTGCGGGGGGTATTTCAGCAACCTATCTTAACCTTACTGGCACTACGGCATCTTCTACGTTTGCTAATGGCATCAATATTACCGGTGGATGTTTTGCTAAAAATGGAACTTGCATAGGCGTGAACGCGGTAACTCCAACGGTATTCACCGCAGATGGCACATGGACGCAACCTTCCAATACTAAATTTGCGCAAGTGATTGTGACTGGAAGCGGCGGCGGTGGCGGCGGAGCCGACGGCTTTGACACTACGTCCGAGCAAGCTGCTGGAGGCGGCGGAGCTGGCGGAACCGCGATTGAAATGATTACTGCGGCAAGCTTGGGTGCTACGGAAACCGTGACGGTTGGTGTTGCTGGTGCGGCTGGCAGTAACACCGGCGGCGACGGCGGTGCTGGGAACGCCTCCTCATTCGGTGCGCACAGCACTGGAAATGCAGGCAACGGCGGTGGCGGGGCAACTGATGGTGCCGGTGGTGTTTGTGCTGTTGCGGGTCAGCTTGGTCATGGAGGCGCAGGAGGTACGGCCACTGGTGGAGACGTTAATTCAACAGGCGGCGCCGGCAGTGGAGTTATTCATTGTGCGGCTGAACTTGCTCATGGTGGACCTGGTGGGGCAAGTTATTGGGGCGGCGGTGGAGTAGGAGCAAATGAAGAATCAGGGGCCGGATGCACAGCTGGCGGTTCAGGCGCTTATGGTTCGGGCGGCGGCGGAGCGGCATGCGTGGATAGCACCGCAGGTGCAACAGGCGGCGCTGGCGCCGGTGGCCTTGTTGCTGTTTTTTCCTACACAGGAAGCGGAGCTGACCTTGCGGAATGGTATGAAACAAAAACAGGGGTTGAACCCGGGGATGTGGTGGCCATCAGTAAAGATTTTATAGAATATGAATCTTTTGCGCTCGGTCTTCAGAAAAATTCAATTTTAGAAAAAGCGCTCCCTGGCGGTAGTGTTGCTGGCATTGTATCAGCTATGCCGTTTGAGGTAATCGGCGGGGATCTGCTTGGCGCAAGCAAGAATGCAAAACCCATTGCCCTTGCAGGAAGAGTGCCCGTCAAAGTGTCGGAAGAGAATGGGAAGATTATAGCTGGAGACTTGCTCACTATTTCTTCTGTTGCCGGAGTCGCAATGCGCTCGACAAAGGCGGGAGTTACCATCGGCCGAGCGCTTGAGGATTCGGATTGCAGTGAAGAGGAGGTGTGCAAAGTACTTGTTCTTGTCAATACCTCGTATTCAACCGGGGCATTGCTCAAAGAAGCTCTGCGGGAAGATGGCATTGTTCTTGATACGATTTCCACAGATCTCGATCTTGGGCGCATCATTCTTTCACACATGATTCGCGAAAAACAAGATATTACGGCATCGTCAACGCTTTCGGAGATATTCACCGATCGTGTGGTTGCGGGGCTTGAAATTATTTCGCCGCGGGTTGTGACGGATACACTTGTGACGAGCGCTATCGAGCCGATGGATCGGGACGTTCGCATGCGGCTTGTTTCAGGCGGCATGTTTGCGATCGAGAAGATAGATGGCTCTGCACTATCTGTATCTTTTGGTACGACTGCGAGTGGAACAAGTCAGACGCTTCTGCATATCGATGATCTCGGCAACGCATTATTTGCAGGCGCTCTTATGGCGGAAAATCTTGAGATCGGAACGACGCATGCGCCAGGCGGCATTACTCTGTATGACACCGAAACGGGAGAGCCGTACTGTACGCGCGTAACGAAAGGAAGGCTCATAACGGAGCAGGGTAGATGCGTTCTTGGGGGCTTGAACCCGCTTCTTAAACCGGCCAGTTCAGAGATTGTCGAAGATTCAAATACTGAAGAAGTTCCGGCAGTAGAAGATCCTCTTCTCATCGCACCTGCGCCGACTTCACAATCGACTCTGCCGCTCGTCGTATCTCCGCCTGTTTCAGTATCAGAGAGCGGTGAATCAGAAGGGGAAAGTGAGGTTGCTACAGAACCTCCACCGGTAGCTCCGGAACCTGAAGCTGAACAAGCTCTGGCGACTACAGACCCTCTTCTCATCACACCTGCATTGACTCCACAACCAGAACCGGCTCCGATTCCCGTCGCACCTCCGCCTATCCCAGCACCAGCTGATGATGAATCGGGAGGAGCTGTTATTGAAGATTCGAGCGTGGAACAGACGCTAACTCAAGATGCTTCTTCAACGGGAGCGAGCGGTGAATCGGAAAGATCAGGAGTGGAAAGCGAGATTGTTGCGGAACCCACATCAGCAAATCTGGAACCCGAAAGCGCTTCAAGTGTTATATCAAGCTCAAATACACCGTAATATGTTATAATAGTAAAACATTTACGTGAAAGGAAATCATGACTGAAATTATAGACAAACCAAAAAGAAGAAGGCATTTTTTTGTGATCGTTGCCGCTTTTGCACTCGTTGCTCTTTTTGTTGTAATCTTTTTTTATAGGGAAAACATCAAACGTAAGCAAAATCCATTGTCGGTTGAGCAAGATACTGGAAAGAGTATTATTGACCAAGTTTCGAAACTGGTTGTTCTTCCTGAAGGAGAAGAACCAACGATTGCGACGGTTACCGACCCGGAAATATTAAAGAGTCAAGTATTTTTCACACATGCTCAAACGGGTGATCGAGTGCTGATATATACCAAGGCGCGGAAGGCAATTCTCTATAGTCCATCGCTCAATAAAATTGTAGAAATTGCGCCGCTTAACATTGGCAGTGAGTCAAAAAATTAATAAAAGTACTATATGTATATGAAACAAAAACACACGATTGGTCTGGCAAACATACTTGCAGTCGGGATACTTTTCGTCGTGATTTCAACATTTACGCAAACTGCGGAAACCGCTTCTATGACGAAAGTCGTAAAGTCTGTAGACGAAAGTACTACTGGTTTTGATATACCGCCTCAAGATGACGATGAGCTTGCACTGGTTCTCAATAAGAATAAAAAGTACGTTATTCGAGGCACGTTGTTTCCTCATGGAGAGGGTAGCGATATGAGAATCGCGGCAACGGTTCCGAATGGAGCCGTTTTTGTGGTTGGGTATGACTCTGCACAGGGAACCGGAGTGCTCGAAGAAAGCGGAGTAGAAGCTCAATCTTTTGGATTAGACGAAGCAGCCTCCGCAGTTTCTGTAGATGGAATTGTTACTATGGGCAATCAATCAGGTGAATTTAGATTGCAATGGGGGCAGTTTTCCAGTGAAGGAAGCACAACAACAGTAAAAAGCGGAAGTTTTTTGATTGCCGAGCCTATTTGATTCTCGGACATTCTTATGTCAACTCCTCATAATTGACATATTATCATGAATTTGATACCTTGAAATTATAAGAATTCCAGGATTTTATCAAGATTTAAGTTGTTATATACAACCAGGCAAGGTTTTGGTGATGTATGGACGAGACTGTAAAATAAACCTATTGTTATGCCAGAAGAAGTAAATGTATTGTCTGGGGATCCAATGCAAGAGAAGCAAGGTAAAGGAAGGAAAGTTGTTTTTCTTATATTTGCGGTGCTTTTGATTCTTGCCGGTATCGTTTTTTATCTGTTGAATAAGAAAAGCAGTGTTTTGGAAGGTTCGGCAAATAGCGCGGCGGTAGCGGCGACCGATACTGGGGAGTTACTCGAAGACACGCTTGCAAAAATCGGGAACATCATAGCGCTCCCGGAAAACGAAAAGCCGGCATTACTCATTGTGAATGATCCGGAAAAACTTCGGGGGCAACCTTTTTTTGATAAAGCGAAAGTGGGCGATCAAGTGCTCATATATCAGCAAGCGCGCAAAGCTATTTTATACGATCCTCTTGTGAACAAGATTCTTGAAGTAGCGGCGCTCGAATTTCCGCCGGCAGCAATGAAAGAATCTGTTGTGGAGGATGCTACTGATGCAATCCCAACAGAAACACAAGAATAGGACGTAATTCACAGGAAGTTACTTTCAGACTTATCCCCACAAATGTAACTTGTGATATTATATATGCAGGGTATAATATGCCTATGTTTCAACCGCGCATTCTGGAACATGCCATCAGGAGAGCAGTTACCACATTTCCTGCTATTGTTGTCACTGGCCCACGGCAATCCGGCAAAACAACTCTTTTGCGGCAACTTTTTGGCATGTCGCATCATTATGTGTCTCTTGAGGATCCAAATATCCGCATTCGGGCAAAAGAAGATCCTGTTGGTTTTCTCAATGCTCACAAGCCACCTGTGATCTTTGATGAAATTCAATATATACCCGAGCTGCTTTCATATATCAAAACTCGCATTGACGCTGATCGCACACCAGGACAATGGCTGATTACTGGTTCACAAAACTTTGTGCTTATGCGGGGAGTAAGCGAATCACTTGCAGGACGAGCCGCTGTACTATCGCTCCCGCCGCTTTCTTTTGCGGAACGGATAGGCACAATAGAAACTGCTCATGACCCTGCCGGGTGGATTGCAGCGTTAGATCCGAAAGCGAGCTCCAAAATGACTGTTTCTCTCACAGAGCAGATTTTTCGAGGTGGCTATCCAGAGCTTGCGCTTAACTTCGCAGTGGATCGACAGTTGTGGTGCAGTTCATATATCGCAACGTATCTTGAGCGCGATATTCGTAATTTGACCACAATTGGTGATTTAAGCCAATTTGAGCGTTTTGTGCGGCTTTGTGCGACACGCACGGGTCAGGTGCTCAATCTTACCGATTTTGCGCGTGATATTGGAATAAGCGTGCCAACCGCAAAACGCTGGCTCTCTATTCTTGAAACCGGCATGCAAATATATCTGCTCTATCCCTATTATCGCAACATTGGCAAGCGTTTGATTAAAAGCCCCAAACTCTATTTTAATGATACGGCGCTTGCATCCTATCTTCTTGGTCTTCATAACGAGGAGACACTTCTCAAGAGTTCTCACTTTGGCGCATTGTTTGAAACGATGATCATAGGAGACATGGTAAAACGTTTTCTTAATTTCGGGCAAATGCCTTCGCTGTATTACTTGCGAACACGAGATGGTTTGGAGATTGATGCTGTCCTTGATATCGGAGATCGCCTACATCTTTTTGAGATCAAAGCGACCGCTACGGTGGTACCTAAACATGCGGCATCTATAATACGCCTTCGTGCCGACATGGATCCTCCGCCTGCTACAACGGCGATACTGTCTCTTGTAACGGAAAACCAGCATGTTACAAGCGGCGTAGAGAACTATAGCTGGCAATATATTCTCGCGCTATGAAAAAACTGTGTCGCTGTTCTCTTTTCTTTCTTCCAGTCGTTATTTTAGGAATATTCGGCATAGAAACTGTTTCCGCTACTGAATTTAATTCAAGTGGTTTTTCGGTCGTTGATCCTGTTATTTTTTCCTCAAATTTTTCCACAACATCGAGCTATCAGCTTTGGGGGACGGTTTCGCAGGTTGCTCTCGGGACGAGCACAGCAACGAGTTTTACATTAAACAGTGGTTTTCTCTCTTTTCCTACCGTGAGTACTCTGGTGGTTAAGGCAAATTCCAGTGATGGCAAGGCGGCGCTCTCTTGGGCAAGTCCCACCGGATTTTTAGGATGGACGGTAAGCGGTTATTCTCTGGGGAGGGCTACGGTGTCTGGCGGCCCCTATGCCTATACATCAGTTGGTACGATGAATTCTTCGGCGACATCTTCGGCCGTAACCGGGCTTACGAACGGCACCACGTACTATTATATCGTGCGTGTCGAAGATGCATTTGGAAATGGCATCGCAACGTCATCGGAAGTCTCTGTGACCCCGAGCGCTGATATACATGCTCTGTTCACCGCTGATTTCAACAGCGCGGTCGCTTCCTCGAGCTCATTTATCGTGGCAAGCGGCATTAAATGCGATGTTGAGATACCCGTCAATTTTCTTTCAGCCGGCGGTACTATCCATCCAATCTGGCAGGCTTTTTCGGAGAGTCTCGCGACTACAGACAAACCACTGCCGTCGGGTAAACTTGCCGCCAATACTTTCTATGACATTTCATGGTTTAAGGCGAGTGATCTCACGGCGATTACCTCGTTTGATCAATCTGCCACTCTTACGTTCACATATACTGATGCCGATATCAGCGGCATTGATGAGAGTACGCTTGCGCCCTACCGCTGGAATGGATCTTCGTGGGTGTTGCTCGCAGGAGCTACGCTTAACACCACGACGAATACAGTTACGGTGAGCACTGCTTCGTTCAGCGCTTTTGGACTTATTGGCACCGCTCCCGCTTCGTCTCCGCCGCCTTCTCCTTCACCTTCGCCATCGGGTGGCGGTGGTGGCGGCGGAGGCGGGGGTGGTGGGCTTGCAACCGTCCAGACGACAGTTACTTTTTCTGGCCGAGCATATCCAAAAAGTTCCATTACGCTTCTTAAAGACGCGCAGGTTGCCGCGACGACGATTGCAGGGGCTGATGCAAAATTCCAACTATCACTTTCCGGTCTTGCAGGCGGCAATTACATTTTCGGTCTTTATTCTGAAGATAAGAACGGAAACCGTTCCTCCCTTCTAACCTTTCCGGTAAGTGTTACTGCCGGGGCGGCAACGAATGTGTCCGGTATTTTTATCGCGCCGACGATTACGGTTGATAAAAGCGAAGTGAAGCGAGGCGACAATATTGCCATTTTCGGGCAGTCTGTTCCTCAATCGGAAATTACGATTGCAGTTAATTCAGAGGAAGAAATGTTTGTAAAAACACCCGCCGACAAAGATGGAGCTTACTTGTATAATTTTGATACTGCTCCGCTTGAAATCGGGTCGCATTTGGCAAAATCGAAATCGGCTCTGAACGGGGAAATCAGTTCATTTAGCAAATCAGTGGGATTTACGGTTGGAACAAAAAATGTTGCATCGGTCAAAAAAGTTGCACAAGCGCTCAAGGGTGATGCGAACGGCGACTCACGAGTTAATCTTATTGATTTTTCTATCGTGGCGTATTGGTATAAAAGGCCATCTCCTCCCGCACATGTTGATTTGAATAATGACAAGAAAGTGGACCTCGTTGACTTCAGCATCATGGCATTTTATTGGACCGGCTAATAGTTGTGTTATGTAGTTGTGTTATGCAGAGGATACCATATTTGAAATTCAGTATTGTTGTTACGGCCATTTTTTTCTTGCCGGCTTCATCTGTTTCTGCGGCGCGTGTTTTTGTCGAGCCAAGCAGCAGAGAAATACGGCCGGAAGATAGGTTTGAGGTGTCATTTTTTATCAATACCCAGAATGAACAGATCAATGCGATTGAAGGAGCGATCGTATATCCAAGCGACCTTCTTGTGTTGGAAGAAATTCGAGACGGCTCATCTGTAGTTATGTTTTGGATTGAGCGTCCACGCGAGGAGGCCGGGAAAATTCCATTTTCCGGACTTATTCCGGGAGGATTGAGAACCGAGAACAGCCTTATTTTTAGAGCGGTTTTTCGAGCGAAAAAGAACGGCCAGGGAATGATTGATCCAAGCGGCCTTCGGATTCTTTTGAATGATGGGGAGGGAACTGAAGCTCACTCTGTTGCGTCGGGTGCGCAGATTCTTATTTCAGAGCGTGTGCCTTCCGCGGAAGCAGTAGTCGTTGAAGACGATACACAAGCACCCGAGGAGTTTACGGCCGTTATGACGCGCGATCCCTCTCTGTTCGAAGGAAAATATTTTCTCGTTTTTGCAACGCAAGACAAGGGATCGGGAATTGATCACTATGAGGTGTGCGAAAGGGGAGAAACGTCATGCGTGACTGCCGAAAGTCCCTACGTTCTCATGCATCAGGCGTTACGCACAGAAATGATCATTCGAGCGGTTGATAAAAAAGGCAACGAAAGAGTTGTTGTTCTACCTTCGGGACAATGGTTTGTGCAATATCGCGTTGCATTAATTTTTGGTATGCTGCTAGGAGCGGTTGTCGTTAGTATTCTTGTCCGCAAGAGAAACAAACGTGACAAAGGCGTATAAAATTATCCTCCTGTTTTTGATCTTCTGCGCATGGCCAACTATTGCTCGTGCGGCTACGTTATCTCTCGTACCCTCTACAGGCTCTCACTCTGTTGGCGATACATTTTCGCTCACTGTTATTGTGGGAAGCGCTGACCAAGCAATGAACGCGGCTTCCGGCCAAATATCATTTCCTGCCGATAAACTTGTTGTGGCATCTGTCTCAAAAGATGCTTCAGTTATCAGCTTGTGGGTGGAAGAGCCATCATTTTCAAATAGCGACGGCACGGTGAGGTTTGAGGGCGTTGTTCTTAATCCGGGGTTTATCGGAGCGAGCGGAAAAATCATTACCATACATTTTCGAGCAAAGGCTCCCGGTGAAGCGACAATCATGTTTACTTCAGGTTCTGTGCTTGCAAATGACGGACAAGGGACGAATATCCTTTCTGAATTTAAGAAGTCGACATTTGTGCTGAAAAGTCTTTCTTCTACCGCACCTGTTGAGGCATCTCTTTCTCAAGACGAAGATGTAGACGAGACACTTTCAGACGAAGGTGCGCCGATCGTTGTTTCTGCAACGCATCCTGATACATCAAAATGGTATGCGAATAAAAATCCCGAGTTTTCATGGAAACTTCCGAATGATGCACTCGAGGTACGCACACTTATCGGCAGTTTTCCTCGCAGTGTGCCGACAATATCATATAGGCCGCCCATTTCAAGCAAGAAAGTTGATGATCTTCCTGATGGAACGTATTATTTTCATCTCCAGATTCGAACAAATGAAGGATGGGGTGCTATTGCGCACTATCGCGTAAATATAGACACAACACCTCCCAAAGCATTTGCTATTACATTCCCGCATGGAAATGTTGGAACCGACAATCGGCCCGTTGTGCTATTCAATACAACCGATGATTTGTCGGGCATAGATTATTATAAAGTTAAAACTGGCGACAGAGATTTCTATACGTTGTTACCAGGTGATGTTGTTGCATCAAATCCGCATGTTTTACCACTGCATACGCCTGCCATACATTCGATTGAAGTTCTTGCGTCTGACATGGCGGGAAATGTCTCGAGAGCTCAAGGTAGCTTTGAAGTTGTAGGATTAAAGCCACCCCAAATTACAAATGTGCCGAAGGAGATTTCTGAAGGCGACCTCTTTATTATCGAGGGAAGAACATATCCGAATGCAACCGTTGTTGGAGTACTCGAAAATGCAGAAGAAGAAGAAGAAGAAGAAGCAAAACTTGCCGATGGTCAATCAACATTTACGAATATGCTCGGACGGTTCACATTGATCTGGCCAGCACGTCTTAAGCCTGGAAAGTATACTTTTACTGCATTTGTGATTGATCAAGATGGCGTAACGAGTGCAGAAGCCCCTCCTATTTTTATACGCGTAAAGAGTCAAGGTTTCTTGAGTTTTAATATACTTGGATTACAGCCGCTGTTATTTATTGGCATTATTGTTATTGCTCTATTTATCGTAGAGAATACTATGCGCTATGTGTTTCATCGTCTATATGGCGCTGAGAATAAGGCGCAAAAACAAATTGAATGTATAGAGCAAGAAGTTAACAGTGCACTGCCCAAGATGCGTGATGAAGTATCGAAAGGAAAGGATATAAATAAAGTTTCAAAAGCGGCCATGGATAGTCTCGAAAGAATGGAAAAAATACTTATAAATCAACATAAAAAATGAAAAAGCCCATACAACTGAAAGATCTTATACATATCTCAAGAAAGTTTATGCTTGCGCTCGCCATGCTATTATTAGGTCTTCTTGGCGGTCTCGTCGCGCCGAGCGTA
>VMGT01000032.1 GCA_007376725.1 Parcubacteria group bacterium Greene1014_15
GTCACGAACAAGCTCAAGATCAGAACTGGTGAGATCAACCACTCCGGTGTCGGTGCGTTCTTCGGCATCATCGGCGCCAGTGGAGACGCGGAGGTTGAGGAGAACGGGGGGGGCGGCGAAGACGGGAGGGACGAGATAACTCGAGGGGGCGCTTCCACGGAGCAATCGAGACAGTTCTGATATCGTGCGCTCAAGCAAAGAGAGCGCCTGGGAAACGGTAGCGAGCTGTAATTGAGGAATTGGTATAGTTTGTGTGAGAGACGGAGATGCGGCGCTCACAATCGTGGCGCTGAGCGAAAAAACCAAAACCACACTACAGAGCATACCACGTCGTACTCTCTGTGATCTTAAGATCGAACTTTTATGAAAAGGAAAAGAATGTTTAGGGGTAGTATGTTTTGAACCAGCCATAATTTTATTACAACGGTATTGCAAGCAGTCGTTCTGCCAAGGATTCCGAATCGAGAACCACACGGAATTCCTTGCTCCGAAGAAACGCGACGATATTACACAACCCATCAAACTTTCATGTTTTATATCACTCAAACTAAGGGAGTGTCAATTGTTTTGTGTACATGGTCTGTGGATAATGATATAATGGGGATGATATAATGGGGACAAGTACAATTCTTTCCTTAGATATGTGTTGTAATTATATCACAAATAATGCAAAAGAATTGTACTTATCCCCATTTCTTTCATAATGTCCCATCCGACCCTGCTCTTTCGAGAGCTTTTGGCACTCAAACAGCTTTCGATGAAAAAAGTAGAAACGAAAAAAGCACCCAATGTAGCGCCATTTTCGGAGGTTATAACAACTGAACTTCTGCTCCGCGGGTAGGATTCGAACCTACGACCGATCGGTTACACGGATCCTACTGTTTCCAATAGGCGTGGACTATATCATCACCCTCCTGTTTTCGTAGGGTGGGGTGCAAGGCGCTTCCCCAGCATCACTTTTGCATAGTAGATTCCATATCTTGATTGCCAGATGCCTGTTTCCAACTATTGGCTACAGTACATCTAGTATGCAAAAGTGGTGCTGGGTACTCCCCGAAGGGATAGTCTCTGAACCTTTCCTTTGATCCGCCAACTGGCGGACTCTTAGGACTTGGCTGCTGATTTCCTGTTCGTTTCTAAACGAGTTTAGGTTTCCAGCAATTCACCTTGTTTTTCAATCCGTATTTCGACGGAAAGCTGCAACTAAATCTTACAGCCGATTGCTCTACCGCTGAGCTACCGCGGAATGTGTTTTTTGAGCTGAAGCGGTTTGTCGCACGCCTTGCTCTTCTTCGGTTATATTTACTACAACCATGTCGTATAATATAGCAGACAAGGAGGGTTTGTAAAATTATCATCTAACAGATATGAAAAAGGGAACACTCATATCAGTGATCGTAGTATTAGGTCTCGTTGCCGGCGGCGTCTTTCTGTTGCGTGGGGACAGGAACTCTGTCCCGCCAGAAACGGATAGGGAAGTCGATACAGAGCAAATAGAAGTTACACATAATCAAACAGAATCCATGAACACATTACAGATTGCAAGCACGGCATTTGAGGCTAACGGACTGATTTCTGAAAAATATACATGCGATGGTGAAAATGTTCGTCCCGAATTTACGTTCACAGGAATCCCGAATGGAACAGTATCTCTTGCTTTCATTATGGATGATCCCGATATTCCGGAGAATGTTAAGAAATCGCGAAGTATTGATGTTTTTGTGCACTGGGTTGTTTTTGACATACCTCCGGGAAATGCAGGTATTTCCGCACCAAGAAGTCTTCCCGGAATCGAGGGTGCTAACTCCGCAGGCGAAAATGGATATATTGGTCCGTGCCCGCCCGATCGCGAGCATCGATATTTTTTCAAACTGTATGCGCTCGATGCGATCCTTGGACTTTCGCCGGGAGCGAGCAAGATAGATGTGGAAAGAGCGATGGAGGGGCATGTTATTGCGCAAACAGAACTTGTTGGAAGATATAATCGAAAGGGCAGATAAAGAATATGTACGTTCGCGTGCGTGTACAACCGGGAGCAAAGAGAGAGATCTTTGAACAAGTATCAGACGTAGAGTTTCGCATTGCTGTTCGAGAAAAAGCGGAACGCAATCTTGCGAACGGCCGTGTTCGGGAACTCTTGGCACGAAATTATGGTTTAGAAGAGAAGAGGGTGCGGCTGGTGAGCGGGCATCGGAGCCCGAATAAAATTTTTGATATTACTAAATAACTCATCTTACGCAACATGAATGTTTCTCTCGTCATTGCGAGGGCGAAGCCCGAAGCAATCCAGAGTATAGCGACAGAATCCTAGATTGCTTCGGGCTTCGCCCTCGCAATGACGAGTATAGATAGTCTTAAGATAGTACTTCATGGTTGCGTAAGGTGAGTAAATAAGCATCACATCGTATGAATATCACGACAAAGGCAACGAATCTTGTGTTAACATCTGCTATCGAAGTATATATCGCAAAGAAATTCGGCGTGCTTACTAAGTATGTTGACCATAGCGACAGCAGCGCTGGGGGGCAGATAGAAGTGGGTAAAACGACACGCCATCATCAAAATGGTGATGTGTTTCGGGCGGAAATCAATTTTCACATTGCAGGAAAAGATTTTTGGACTGAAGCTACGGCGAATGACATTTATTCTGCGATTGATGAAGCACGTGAGGAAATTGTACGAATGATACGCGCACATAAAGGGAAAAGTACGAGCATTAAACGTGCAGGAGGCAGGGCAGTTAAAAAAATTATACGAAGAGGGAAATAGAGGGCGGGGCACATAAGGAACCCATTCAAAATAATTTCCTCACTTCGCACACATTATGCACCAATCTACAACACTTCTTCGGTCGCAAACTGTTCATCGTACACATAGTACGCTCAGAATTGTCGTATCTTGGCACATACTGTGCACGAATTAATGAAATTATTTTGAATGGGCTCCTAAGAAAAAAAACGAACGCCTCGTACTTTCTCTGAAAGCATAAGGCGCTCATGTGCGAATGTCGTAAATTATATTGTCTTTGCCGTGTCTACAACTGTGATATGAATCATGCTCGGCCGTATTTGATAATGGGATGTTATGTACATACGTGTCTGCATTAGTAATCCAAGCAATCGAAGGGGATCATCATTAGGATACCAGCTACTAAATACATCGCTGATTGCTTCAGTGTATTCGGGAACAGCATCTTTTTGGGCACGGTATTTCGTATCATAGAGCATGATCTCTTGAGGATGGTCATCAAGGGATTCAGGCGCCAGTTCGTTGTAATCCCCTGACATCCCATCGATGTGATACATAAGTACGCAAACTTTCTTTAGGGGATACAAATCTTTCGAATTGACAGAAATCACAACTTCAGCAGACTTTGCCATGTGAGTAATGCCTCCATAAGTTACGTAGACAAAAGGAAAACAGACTGAATGAGATACTACAGTATAAATATAGTTATGTCAAGTTCCCGTTGAAATCCTCGTAGGGCATTTCGCGGCCGCCTTCAGGAATGACTTTTGTGATGGAGAGTGTCCTATTTTTATATGACGCTGCAATAATTTTTATGCGGATTTTCCTTCCATTGCGATTCGTAAAAAAGAATGTGCCTGGCCACGGTTCGAGTGCTTGAATTTTAAGAAAATTCTGGTAGGGGTCGGCAGAGAGGTCAAGTTTGCCGTCTTCTTTGACAATTTTTTTAGTAAAGGTTGCTTTGTCATGCTCTTGTTCTCGGGGTGATATTTCTCCTGTAAGCCATTGCGGCAATACGTCTGCAAGCAGTTTGCCCCCTGCACGGGCGAGCGTTTCTTCAAGCTCTGTTGCTGTTGGGGGCCACATCGGAGTTTCTTTTTTCTGTTGTGCGACAATTGGTCCGTGATCCATCTTTCGATCAAGCGCGATGATTGTTACGCCCGTCTCTCGATCATCTGCGAGGATGGCGCTCTGAATAGGCGAGGCGCCACGGTATTTTGGAAGAAGTGACGGGTGCACATTGAGTACACCACGGCGCGGCAGAGAAAGTAACCACGCGGGGAGGATAGTTCCATACGAGGCGACAATATACACATCAGCATCAGAAATTTGAGGACAGATATTCTGTATCGTTTGCAGGTTTTCTGGCTGGCATACGGGAATGTTCTGCTCTGTTGCCCACACTTTTGCGGGCGGGGGAGTGATCTGTAATTTTCTTCCTTGTGGTCGATCCGGCTGCGTGACGAGAAGTTTTGGGACGATATTCTGCTTTCGAAGTTCGTCAAAAACAATTACGGAAAAGCGCGATGTGCCAAAGAAAATACTTTTGTAGTCTGTACTCATTGGTTTGCTTTTTGTGGTGGAATATCAACAATATCGCGCGCATTGTCGATAAAGAGGATACCATTGAGATGGTCTATCTCATGCTGGAAAATTTGCGCAAGAAGTCCGCTCGCGCCACGTTCGAATTGTTTACCGTTTTCATCGTATGCGCGCACGGAGGCTTTGCTCGCCCGGCTCACTTTTCCATAGAGCCAACGAACAGAAAGACAGCCTTCGTCCACCCATGCTCGGCGCTTCGAGAGTTTCGTGATTTCCGGATTGATATACACAAAGTGCTCGTTTTTGCTTTTTCGCAGAGGAAGAGCGGGATCGCTACGCTCATCTAATTGCTCACTGGGTGTTTCTTCGAACACGCGCGGAGCGATGACAAACATACGCAGCGATATGCCGATTTGCGGCGCAGCTAAAGCAACGCCGTCGTCTTGGGACTGGACGGCAATGCGCATGTTTTCGATAATTTTTTGGGTTTCGGGTTTGAGAATATCGGCAACAGCAACGGCAGACGATATTCCTCGGAGAATGGGATGTTCTTTCGTGATTATTTCAAGCATAGTCTACTCATTTTTATCACAAAATGCTTTCCGGGTCGACATTGATTGAAAATTGAGGGGGCACTTGTGTGAGTTTCTCAAGAAGTTTTTCATCAACCCACTCACCATGGGGCACTTTTATGAGCGCGTGCATGATATAGCGCCCTTTGATCATCGCAACAAATGCCGGGAATACGTGCGGGGAATAAACGTTCAAGTGATCACTCAATTTTGCCATTTCCTTTTCTATGACTTCTCGGACGCCGCTCCGACTGATTTTGATAAGTGTACTGTAGGGAGGAAATGAAAACTGTTTGCGTTCCGCTATTTCGCGGCGATAAAAATCGAGGAGATTGCCTTTGGTCGCGTATTCGAGTACCTGCTCGCCGATATTGCGTGTCTGCAGAAGAAATGTTCCCGAGGTGAGAGAGCGGAGCGCAAGGAGAAGGTTGAGGATTTTTTCATGAATACGAAAGTCTGGAATTGAAAAAAGTGAGTCTATCGAAATAATTGCTATGTTGTCGATCTTTCCGTGAATATGTGACACGCACACTTCGGTTCCAAGAAGAATACTTGACGGAGTAATAAGAAATTTTGACACAGTATCGCTACGGCGTTTTCGTGTCGGTGTACGGTCCTTGTCCACAACAAAGATTTCAAGATCAGGAAAATACAGTTTGAGTTCTCGTTCGACAAGCTCGATACCAATGCCGAGCGGGACGAGTTTCCAGCTTGTGCACACCTTACAGCGTTCTTCCGCAGATCGTTTCGCGCCGCATTTATTACAAACAAAAACATTTACTTCAAAAGCGGTTCGTACGACGACCGGCGATGTACAGTATTCGCAGTACGCCACTGAACCGCAGTCGCCGCAAAGCGTGAGCGGAGAGAGTCCGCGCCGGACGGTAAAGATAAAGAGCCGTTCATTTTTTTCTCGAGTTTGGCGAATCAGTTCCTTGAGTTCATCGCTTACAACAGTGAATGTTGTGCCGTTTACGGATTTGTATCGTCGCATGTCGATAATACGCTGTTGTGCCTCCGAAAGTGATCGATATTTTAGCGGTGAAAGCTCGATCAGTTCGTCGTTACTGTGGCGCCAGAGTGTTTCCACACGAAGAAAGTTGTCACCGAAGAGAAGACGCGCTTGCATATGCTTGCTCCAGATTTCTGCGAATGTGCGCAGATCAAGAAATGGACGCATTGACATTTTATAGGTGCGTGAGGCTTCGCGGTCGACAATGATTGTGCCAATATCGCTGCGCGGCAGACAGAAGCCGAGGCCAGTAGCGACGATGAGGATAGAGTGCTCTGTGCTTGTAATCATGTTCCAGCGCGAGAGAAAATCCTTTCGTGGAACATCGCCATGCATCGTGAAGGTATACTTTTCAATTCCTTTTTCAAGCAGTTTCGCGGTTCGCTCGGTTTCTTCGATCGTTGGCAAAATGAAAAGAACGGATGACTTCTTGGCGAATTCTTCGCGGATCAAGCTTTTATAATGAGAAAAGCGCTCTTCTTCTTCGGTTTGAATCACATATTTTAGAGAATGATCTGTATGTTGTGTCGTTTCTTTCGCAGGGATTATTACTGTTGTTTTCGGCAACGATTCAAGAATTGCTTTGGGGAGCAATGCATGAAGGACAACCCCCGTCGTCGTGGCGAAGTATCGTGCGGCTTCTGTTGTAGCGGCAATAAAGCTCGGCAAAAGCAACTCTTGCTTTTCCAGGTTTTCTATTTTCCGCAGCGCATATTCAGACGATTTAATTTTTGTTTTGCTATCTGCAACTGATGTCGCGGAAACCACGAGTGCGCGAATTTTTTTGTTGCGTATGAGAACAGTCACAATGCCTCCCGGCACGATTTCTTTCGAGGTGAAGTAGGAGAGTGTTTCGCGGGTTATGCCTTTTGCTATGGGGATGACATCAATAACATACATATACTTAGAAACTGTCTAAAGTCTAATCGCTGATATACGAAGTGAAATATACGCTTGCCTGTAAAAATGTTCAAATTTCGGCTGCAAATCACCTATTCCTCCTCAACGTATCTCGATATGCTTCGTCAGAATATGTGATTTTCGCTCGAAATTTGAACATTTTTTCAAGGCATTAGACTTGAGACAGTTTCTAATAGCGAACAACGGAAATAGCCTGACCGCTTTGGATAAAGAGGATGCCGCTTTCCGGTTGGTGGAACTTTGGGGAATCGCCGGTGAATATCGGTTGAAAATTTTGAGGCGGAGAAATATCGAGTTCAAGCACGCTGATTGAGTTTTCAATTGCCAAGATGACCGCGTCATCTCTATTTTTGTAGAAATCAAGGCTGCGGATCGGTGTTTTGCCGCTAAAGATGATGATGTGATTGGTGCAAGCGCCGAGAGGGCAAAAAAAGTTTGGCAGAGAAACTGCATTCCCAACCCATTCCGCATGGATGCTGTTTGATGAGAGTTCTGTCCATATATCGACGTTACCGTTTGCAGAACGTCGCTTTCCTGTTTTAGTCGGCAGTATGTCTTTGTGGATGACTGTTTTTATCGATTGAAATTTTGGATCAGTAGAGGGAACCGTCATGTTCGTGAGATTTGTTGCGACAGAAAATGGTGTGAACTCTACTTCTTGATTCTTTGTCAGATCAACGGCCTTGTACCAAGGATAGTGGCCTTCGGATGCAACGAGAACTGTATATACACGGGACTCTAAATGCTTAAAGATCACCACTTCATTTTCTTTTGTTGTCGTATTCTTTCGTTTATTATCTAAAAACACTCGTGAACCGATGTCGGAAACGGTAATCTCGATTGAAGCGTTTTTAGGCCCGCTATGTCTCGTTAAAGCGCCACTACTCCAGAGCCCCATCATGAGAGCGATGATAAACAGCGCAATGATAGTGATGTATGATTGTTTACGTTGTTCTGTCCTCATACGCCTATAATTACAGAAAAAAAGCGTTTTGTAAATAGAGATATATCTAAAAATACGGCCTCATTTGAGCATTTTAATGAGTTTATATTGACAGAAAGTAGAAATATGCTATAATGGCAGCACTTCAAGTTCATTGTAAGAGAATAGCTGCGCGACTTCCCTTGAGCAATTATTTATACCTGCACTATTTAATAACGCAGGTCGCTCTCGAGGAAGTCGCACAGGTGTTCTTTTCGCAGCGATAGTAATGGAGACAAGAGTTCGCACTCACAAGAGCATAATTTATATATATTGGCTCACAGAGAGCATTTTGCCCTTCTCTCCATTACTGTCGCTGTGAATTATGCGCATAGGGAGGTACGTCACTTTGGTGACTGGCTCATGGTGAGCCGCCTTGACCTGTGTGCATTGTTCTTTGGAGGTGAGTATGGACGAAGAGACATCGAACTTGGTTCTTGAGTGTGCGGCACGTACGCAGGTATATCTTGCAGAAGGCATTATGTTCCTTATTTTACGGCACGGGGTTGTGGGACCTGCTACGAAAAATCACGTTCGAGGAAAATTGGAAGAGGCACAAAAGCAGCTGAAAGCTGCCGTGGACCTCCTCAATTTCTAGAAAGAGGAATGAACCCCATCCGGTCAGTATGACGGATGGGGGTTGTTTTTTTGTGTAGAACGTACGCGTTTGGTGTCATTCCCGTGGAAACGGGAATCCAGAGAATTATTAGCACAACACTGGATCCCCGCTTTCGCGGGGATGACAGCGCGAGAAGATGTGAGAACTGATGTTTTTTACACCGCCTGCACATCACGCAGGAGGCGAATATCGGCGCCGAGTTTGTTTAATCGGTTGACGAGGTCTTCGTAGCCGCGATTGATGCTGTACACATTACGCAGAATTGAAACGCCTGGCGCGCCGAGCATAGCGATCAAGATGATGGTTGCGGGACGCAGAGCGGGCGGACAGATGAGTTCCGCGGGTTTGAGAACGGTTGGTCCGGTGATGTAGATGCGATGCGGATCAGCGAGAATGGTCTGTGCGCCAAGTTTGTCGAGCTCTGTGTAATAGATTGCACGCTTTTCATACACCCAGTCATGAATGAGTGTTGTTCCTTTCGCTTGCGTCGCGATAACGGCGAAAAAGGGAAGATTATCAATGTTGAGACCGGGGTACGGGCGGCCATATATTTTTTCCTCGAGGGCATACAGTTGCGACGGGTAGGTTGTGATGTCCACGAGATCAGTAGCGCCATTCTGCGCTTTGTATCGTTTTCCCTGTTGATATTTGAACCCCATTTTTTCAAGCTTCATGAGTTCGAGTTCAAGGAATTCAATAGGGCAGCGTTTAATGGTGAGTTCTGAATGCGTAATGATTGCTGCGGCAAGGAAAAACATTGACTCGGTTGGATCTTCGCTTGGATATGCAATGGCATCGCAGTCGATGTTTTCTTTTCCGTGAACAATAAGCGTTGTGGTGCCAATGCCCTCGATGTGGATGTCGAGCGATTGCAGGAAAAAGCAGAGGTCCTGCACCATGTAATTTGATGAGGCGAATTTGATAGTTGTTTTTCCCGGTATCCGTGCTGCTGCCATGAGGGCATTATTTGTCGCAGTGTCGCCTGATTCATACATAACAATATAACCGGGTTTGAGCTTTTTGCTTTCGAAGCGATATGTATCTTTTTCTTGGCGTACCTTGACGCCAAATTTTTCGAGTATGAAAACATGTGGATTGACGGTACGAGAACCGAGCTTGCAACCTCCGACAGAAGGGAGTGTGAATGAGGAGACGGCGTGTATGAGAGGACCTGCAAACATAATAATGCTGCGTGTTTTGTTTGCAGCTTTGACATCGAGCTTGTCGATGGCAAAAACTTTCGGCGGTTGAATTTCAATATCATTGCCAACCCATTTGACGAAAACGCCGATACTTTGCAGCACTTCGATAATGCGTGATACCTCCTCGATGTGCGGCATGTTTTTGAGTGTTGTTTTGCCTTTGTTGAGGAGAGAAGCGCACAAAAGCGCCATTGCGGAGTTTTTCGAAGTGTTGGTCATGACGGAACCGGATAGTTTACGCCCTCCGCTGATTTGGAAACTCATGCTGTCATTCCCAAGCGTTAGGAGTGATTTATTGAGTGCTGTACTGATCTTTCCGACCATATCCATGCTCATGTTTTGCTCCCCTTTTTCTATTCGAGCTATGGCGCTCTGGCTTGTGCCGACATTGTTCGCAAGTTCTTGTTGCGTGATACCGCGAATCTCGCGTACATGGGCGATAAAGGTGCCGATGTTGTTGTTTTTACCCGTCATATTTTTCTGTGATTATGAATATATCATATATGATATATAAATACACTGTCGAGTATGTATCTGTGTATAACGCTTATATATAAAAAAGATGGCCGCCGAGCAGGGTTGCTTGGCGGCCGATCGTTCTATCGAAGGGCGCAGATGATTTTAATGACTTCTTGCGCCACAGGGCATTTCTTATGTTTTCTTAAGTACGCCCCCAATGTGTGGAGTGCAATCACTCCACACCGCCGCGCCTCTCTTTGTGCTCCTGGCGGCAAAGAGCTGTATACCTCTTGAGTGGAGGAAAACAAATTGACCAAAGTTATGGCTAGAGTAATCAATATTAGCAGTTGTCCTGCCAAGAAAAGCGGCAGGAATACTTTTGGATTGTTGATGAAGAAAAAAATAATGTATCCAAAGTAGAGAGCGGTTGCTGTTATCGAAACAATAGTCGCACTGTTGAGAACTCGGTTTCTCATAAGTCTCCCCTATAAAGAAAACCTCGACTAAGGCAGATTATACACTAAAACTATAATTTTGTCAATTGACGAGTATCGCGTGGAATTATACGATTGCCAGCAGAGTACGGACCCAGGTTGGTCCGATTAATAACAGAATGAGGCAACAGCAATACGCTAAGCCTGCATTCAATGGCCTAGATTGGCCAAGGAGACTCAAAATGTCTGATGTCAGAGAAGTAGAAGTGAAGCCTTTAGATTACTTGCTCACCGAAACAACCGAAGCGGGCAAAGATTTTTTTCTCAAGGACATCGTACGCCACGCTGAAACGGTAAGCGCAGTTGAAACAGCTCTGCAGGAGCATGATTACCCAACGCATCTCTGTCGACAGGCACGCCTGCTCTATCAGATGCGCGAGCACTATTTTGAAGACTGGATGCAATTGTCTCATTCAGAGACGAATTTCTGGAAGACGAAGACGCATGCATATCCCTGCGAGTGGGAAGTGGAGGGGCAACATGGCGTCATACTAGGTACACAAGTGGCAGGAAAGCTTCTTGTTGCGAAAAATGCGTGCAAGGCTGCGCTTGTATGGGACTATACACTTGTTGACGAAGATGGCGAAGAAGTTTGTCATTCGCGGGATTTAGGACGCGACTTCTTCATTCGTTATAGTTCGGCGCAGGTGAATTGCCATCTCAATAGCGGTTCCGTTTTGCTCCCGCGAACGGGCTTGAAAATTACGTTCAGCTCTTTGGTGAGTGCACTACGTTTTACGAGAGTGAAGCCTCCGGTTGAAGTGACGTGGCAGCGTTGTCTTGCGTACAACAAGAAGGAGTTTCCACAAATTACACGGAGTGCACGCAGTGGTGAGCGCTGTGAAGAAGAGCATAGTGTGTGTATCAAGCGTCTTTCCGAGGACGATGCAAGGAGTGTTATGTATAGTGGAGATGCATGGGGATTCTATGTAACTGTCAGCTTCCTCAAATGTAGTTCATGCATAGCGAATGTTTTTTATGCTCCAAGCGACGCTCCTCGATCGGTTCGCTTTCATGTCACTGTCGGTTATGCAGTGCGCGAAGACACGCTCATTTCATATTTGGCAGGAAAGTGTGAGAATGTTGTGGGGCGGCATCGTTCCTCGAAGAGCGAGTATGTGGTTGTGTCGAAGGAAGATCAAAGCCGGCAAGAAGGAATATACAAGCCACACGAAAAACCGATGGAAGACATTTTTTTGGATTTGAATGCGCAGTTTCCGCATCGCATTAACTTTGGCGCTACACTGGAACAGATTTGTGATATTCGTAAGATGGGTGTAGCCTTGCTTCCGACGGTTCAGAACAATGATTGGTCTCCGGCTTGGAGCGGCAGTGTCCTTGTGAAGCCGTAAGCCGTGCGCCACAGGAGCTCTCGATGAGAGCTCCTGTTTATGTTTTAGGCGGGCTTTGCTGTATGATTTAAGAGCCTATCTTCTATCTAACCGCAAAATAATCAAGAAAATCAGAGCTTGTTTACTGAAATACCCAAATTTCTGCCGCAAATCACCCATTTTTCGTCAGCGTATCTCGATATGCTTCCTCAAAATGTATGATTTTCGCTAGAAATTTGAACATTTCAGTTAAACATTAGATAGAAGATATGCTCTAATCGCACATGAAATTTTT
>VMGT01000033.1 GCA_007376725.1 Parcubacteria group bacterium Greene1014_15
TGTTGCGGATTCAATGCATCGAGATAGTGTGTCATCAAACCACTATACCATACTCGGAAGGGGGTATTTTTCACCTATTTTTATACGACTTGTCAATATTGCCAGACCGAAATCTTTCCTACGCGCATTATCCACAGAGAAGTCGCAGAGGTTGATTGACGGGGTAAAATAGGGTATACTTTCTCGGTCTGTCCTAGATGCATGACTGGTGAAATGAGCTCTCGATTGAGCCATATATCTACTGAAATTGCCGTATGTCTCTCATAAACCTCGGCTTATTCAACCTCCACAACGTGATCCCGATACACAACGATTTCTAGAGAATGTCTATCGGGTGACAGAGCGGATAGGTACTATAGTAAAATCGGCCAAATGGAATTTGGTCACTGGTTTTTTTATCCTCTTTGCGATACCTGCTGTGCTTGCGCAGATGGGTGTTTTTTCTTATTTCCTCCTTTCTTCGAAAGAGGGTCTGGCATTCAATGGAACAATTGACGCCAATTCGCAGAATATGTCGCTTTTGCACGCAGCACGGAACTTTGATCCAAATCCATCAAAGGGCGGCGGCGATGTGACGATTGTCGGAGGCACTGCCCTTCTTTCTGAAACGGGCCCCTCCGGATCGCTTGCGAATATTGAAGACTATCCAAAATCCGATCAGATCAGTATCTACGTTGTTCGTGAAGGCGATTCCTTATCCCAAATTGCGGAGATGTTTGGTGTGTCGACCAATACTATTATCTGGGGAAACGATATTGAGCATGGCTCCGAGATCAGCGTTGGAGAGGTTTTGATCATCCTTCCAATCTCGGGCGTGCGCCATACGGTGATACGGGGTGATACCGTGGAGGGTATTGCGAAGAAATACAGCGGCGATGCAGACGAAATCGTTCGGTATAACGATATTAAAGGGGCGAAACTTGCTGTGGGAGAAGTAATAATAATCCCGGATGGTGAAGTGCTCGCACCTGTCTACAATAGTACCTATGCCGATCGCATTGGCGGAAGCTCCGAAGGCAGCACGTCTTCTTCTGGTGGATACTATCTTCGCCCCATTGCCGGCGGATCTCGTTCACAGGGCTTGCATGGGTATAACGGTGTTGATCTTGCGGCGGCATATGGTGCGCCCATATTGGCTGCTGCAAACGGCGATGTCATTGTCAGCGAAAACGATGGTTGGAATGGTGGCTACGGGCGATATATTGTGGTGAAGCATGACAATGGAACACAAACACTCTATTCACACGCGAGCGAGGTAATTGTTTATGGAGGCCAGCATGTTGTGAAAGGGCAAGTTATCGGGTATGTGGGCTCAACGGGCAAATCAACAGGAGCGCACCTACATTTTGAGGTGCGCGGCGCGCGGAATCCTTTTTGAGATATTTTAAATATAGGACTTACGCAAATCACTCTTTCCGTCATTGCGAGCGCTTTGCGCGAAGCAATCTAGGCTTATTCTTAGGCCTCACGAATTCTAGATTGCTTCGGAGTACCTCGCAATGACGGAAACAATATTTGCACTGCGTAATGTGAGATTTGTATATTAAACCACTCGCTGGGAAATTCTGGATAGTTACTCCCGAAAGGCTATATAGCCTTTATTTTTTGTGATATATTGACGTCTGGTTTTTGTTGTTCAATGAGTATCTATTGAGGTAATAGATGACGAAAAAGAAAGCTGCTTCAAAGAAACGTGTTAGAAAAAAGTATTGCGCGAATGCAATAATTATTCGCGGCCGCGGGTACCTGTTTATCGAGTATTTGATCGAACCAAGGGGTATTGCTCTTGTTGGCGGCAAGCGCAAGAAAGGCGAAAGTCCTCTCGATTGCATCAAGCGCGAAGGGTGGCAAGAAACAGGGACAGAATTTTCAGTGCATCGCGTGCTCGGAATTTTTGATGAACCCGGGCTAGGTTCTCGTGACAACTGCTCAAGCACGGTGTTTGTCGTAAGCGCTTTTGGAAAATTACGCGAAGAAGAAGGCAAGACGCGGATTTTTCCGCTTACTGAAAAAGAAGCACAAGAACGCAAAAACGAGTTTGTGTTTGGTCATTATCAGATATTCGAGTACTTTCTCAATGGTGGCGGTACGGTAGCAAAGGAGAATGTTTAATGTCATATCAAATCAGTTTCAAATATCCAGGTCTTGCGCAAAAACCAAAGGAAGAATGGCGGGTCGTTGAAAGAATAGCGCGACTCATTTGCAATAATCCGCTTCCGCATGTTCAAGAGAGCGGCTATAGGTGGGCACTCGATAGTTCAAACGACTGGAAGATGGGCTTTGATCCGCAGACGGAGGAATATATTATTTCCTATCGCTATGGAGGCGGGGGAAATATTCCCCGAATGGAGCAGTTACGATCCACGATTCTCTGGCGTCTCGGGATTGAGGACCATAATTCGTCAAACGTACCCGTTACATAGGCTCTATACACCCACTGCGCAACGCAGTGGGTGTTTCTTTTACGCCACCTCACGTTGTTTTTGCCGATACTGGAGCGCTTCAAGAAGATGCGGCTCCTCGATGTACTCTTTGTTTTCGAGGTCGGCAATTGTGCGCGAAAGTTTAATAACACGATGATATCCGCGGGCTGAAAGGCCGAGACGCTTTGCGTATGTATTGAGGATGTTTTTGAGTGGTGGGGCAAAATGAGCAAATGTATCAATATCACTAACGCTCATCTCGCTATTCATCTTTGTTGTGTTGAATCTCGCGTGCTGGATTTCCCGTGCCCTTTTTACCCGATCTCTAATAAGGACGCTTTCACCTCGCGCGCTTCTTTTGGCGGAGAGTTTTTCATAATCAACTTGCGGGACTTCGAGCCACATGTCAATACGATCCATGATCGGTCCTGAAATTTTTTGTTGATATTTTGCAAGGTTTTGCGGAGCGCACACACACGTCTTGTCCGATCCGAAATTGCCGCAGGGACAAGGATTCATGGCTGCGACAAGGATAAATCCTGCGGGAAAACGCGCGCTTCCCCTTGCGCGCGCGATCGAAACAACACGATCTTCAAGCGGCTGGCGCAAAGATTCAATGACGCGCTTCTCAAATTCGAGGAATTCATCGAGAAACAGGACGCCTCTATGTGCGAGTGTTACTTCGCCGGGTTTTGGAATGGCGCCGCCGCCAACCATGGAAACATACGAAGCTGTATGGTGTGGGGCTCGAAATGGCGCTGTGGTGACAAGCTCGTGTTCGATAGCTCCCGCGACAGAATAAATCGCTGTGGTTTCAAGCACTTCATCAAAAGAGAGGGGCGGCAGAATGCCGCAAAAGGCTCGGGCGAGCATTGTTTTTCCCGTTCCTGCGGGCCCAAAGAGGGCGATATTGTGACCCCCAGCCGCGGCAATTTCAAGTCCGCGCTTTGCGGTCTCTTGCCCGCGCACATCCGCAAAATCTATACTTCCGTGCGTTTCGGTTGAGAGTTCTATTTTTGTTTTTTCTTGCCCGGCAATTTTTTTGGTGCCCGTATTGTTTTGTTCATCGGCTTTTGTGTTGATATGCAAAATAATCTGTTTAAGGTTTTCTGCGCCGAAAATACTGATGCCGTCAATGAGCGCCGCCTCCTTGCTATTTTCTCTTGGAACAAATACTTCCGTGAAACCTTTTTTTCGCGCCGCGATGACGAGAGGAAGAATACCCGCGATCGGTCGCAGTTTCCCATCAAGGGAGAGTTCACCGAGAAAAAGTCTTTTTTCTGGTTCGAAACGTATCGTGTCTGTGGCGAGAAGGTATGCGAGGGCTATCGCTACATCGAAGGCAGGCCCCTCCTTTCGCAAGTGTGCCGGCGCAAGAGATATGAGTATTTTATGATTTTGACTTTTAGGAGATTCAAAACCGCTGTTTTTAAGTGCGGCAGACACACGGTCGCGCGACTCATCAACGGCTTTGTCTCCCAAGCCGACAATAGAAAAGGCATGTAAACCGCGAGAAATATCCACTTCGACTGAAATGATGTGTGCGCCAAGCAGTACGATTTGCGCGCTGTAGACTTTTGCAAAACTCACAATATGAACATACTACCTCATTACAAAAGAATTTGCCCGCGAAGATATTTTTCGTGACATTCCCTCTAAGCACCTCTAAGCAGTATCTGCTCACAAGACTGAGTAAACGTTTATATTCAACATGTTTTTATAACCCATTCCTCTGTTGTGTCATCCCCGCGAAAGTGGGGATCCAGAAAATACTCTTTGTTTGCACTGGATTCCCGCCTTCGCGGGAATGACATTCTACTCAGTCTTGTGAGTAGATACTTGGGAGGCCATTGACACCTTAATAAAATAATGATACAATCTGGTTTTTAACTAAAAAATATGAAGACAGTCTACACAAAAGCACAAGGTTTAGAATATCACATTGCTCAAATGATTGGGGGTATTATTGGAGTTTGCTTGTTTGTCGTATATTTCAGTTCTGCTCTCGCCGCAGTTGCTCCGACTCTCACGTTTTCCGCAGTGCCGGCAAACATTGTACACGGAGAAACGATATCACTCACATGGCATGGATCCGATGTCGTCTATTGCATGGGATCTGGAAATTGGAACGGACTTAAGAGCCCATATGGAACTGAAAATCAACGACCAACCGAGTCGTCTGTATATGCGATAACCTGCGTTGGTCCTGCCGGTACTGTCGCGCGTGAGATCAAAGTGGGTGTTGATGAAGTACGAGTCGTGAGTCCTGTTTTGCCGCCGCCTGCCCCTGTTCCAGCTCCGGTGTCGCCTGTGCACACGCAGCGTTCACTCTCTGTATCATGTGTTGTCGATCCAACACGCGTGCGTGTCGGAGAAAAAGTTATCTTCGCATCGGGAGTGGCGGGAGGAGTGGCGCCGCTTCGATATGACTGGAGCGGATCTGTCACGGGAAGCGGACAAGTGCAAAAAGTTTCTTTTACGACAAGCGGCGTCAAAGAAGCCCGCATTACTGTTGCCGATGCAAGCGGTGCGAGTGCAAGCGCTGCATGCGTGGTAACCGTACAGCAACTCGCGCCAGTGATTTCAAAAAAATCATCTCAAACAGCGGCGGCCATACAAAAACCAGAAGAAAAAAAAGATGAAGGAAGTACTATCGAATCAAATGATACATCCAAAACATCAGATACCCCCTCGCCCATTGTGGCGGATGAGAGTGAAGCGAGATCAATCGGCGGATTTCTCTCTTTTTTGATATATAGCGCCCTTCTTCTTTGTATCGCTTTTCTGTCGTTTGGTATCTATTATTTCTATTGCGCGGCGCAGGAATCAAAGAAGCGAGCGAAAGCGGCCAACTAACTCGTCATTGCGAAATTAAGGCAACACGAGCCCACACAACAGTGTGGGCTCGTAATATACCCAAAAGCATTAGGTTTGCGAATGGTGTTGGGTATATAATCACGGCACTCGGAGAAAATGAAAGTAGAAACTTTCGCTTTCTCCTCGCTTGTGATTATAAGATTATTTTAGCAAACTAAAACCTGCAAGGAACCAAAAAAAACAAAAAGATAACTGTCCAACCAGCAACTCCGCATCCTGCATCTGCGTCTGGGTTTTTATATCGTCGTGCGAAAGTGAGCATTCCTCCAATTACTCCGAACAAGGCAAATCCAATTAGCCAAAAAGTTCTAGCGTCCATACCTCCTCCATCATCCTACGGTCAACCGACGAAGCTGTGTCAAGAATGGCCCCATGAGTCGATCTTGTCAAATGCTGTTCGTGAATTTGGAATACAGAATAAGCGCACCGATTGCGGCAAAAAAGCGCCCCGACTCTTTACATGGAAGTCGGGGCGGCTTTAGTTTTAGGGTATGGTGAGGATACGCAGCCACATGGTTGCGATGTAGCGATATCCTCGGGTTAGGAGCTCTGCGTCCATCCCAGGCAGATGTCCGTTGCCAAATTTAATGCCAACACATGCAGGAGCCCGCGTTTCTATGACGTTATCAAAGACTTCAAACGCGAGTTGGTCTCGGATGTCGACAAGTGTGTGTTTGTATATCTTTGCCAGGATTTCTTTCTCGTGCAGATTGCTGAACGAGATATATTCTTGTATTGATGCTTTCCCTGCATTAACTTTTCGTAAAAACGCTTTTGCCGCTTTTACCTTCTCTCTTTTTATTGATGCTGGCAGGGTTTTGATTGCGTCTTGAATCTGTTCCCAGGTATCATCTGGCAATTCCGTTTCTTCTTTGGCACGACTGTGCCATGCACCATCTCCCGAAACCCAATGATCTTGTGCGTAATTAAAATTGCGGTTCTCTCGCACCAAGCCATGGTCGCGCGCAAATTTTTGGGGCGGCATGGGAAGAAAAATTGCCGCAAGAAAGGAATCATTCAAATCTCCTTTTTGTTCGAGTCTCTGCCTCCCATCATGATCGAGTTGTTCCATTGCAGCGTTGTCCCGTATGAGCGGCTCTTCATAGATGACCGTATCACAATTCTGCAGAATTTTATCGACTTGTCGATAGAAATTTTCTTCCCCAACATGGATCGTTCCAATGAGCACAACGTGGGTGTTATGCTGGGGATGCAAATAGTAGCGTGTTGGTAGCAAAAGACCCTCGGGATATTCAAGATACAATGTCACCATCTGGTCGCTCCTTTTGTGTAAAAGATAGGTAGTCCACTCATAGTCCGTATCGAATATAGCACAAATATCACAAATATGTTACGGATGATCAAAAACGGTATTGATCTGACGGTTGACGAGAATGAAAGTGGTGCGCTTAGAGAGTTCTTTGAGTTTTCGGGCTCCGACGTAGGTGCATGCAGATCGCAGGCCGCCCAAAATTTCTTCAAGGGTGTTGTGCACAGGCCCTCGGTATGGCAGGAGAACTTCTTTACCTTCAGATGCCCGGTACGATGCTTTGCCGCCCGCGTGTTTCTCCATCGCTCGCGTTGAGCTTGAACCATAAAACAGAGCATATTTGTTCCCATCTTTTTCAATAAAATCCATTTCAGATTCATCGTGTCCAGCAAGCATACCCCCGAGCATGACGAAATCCGCTCCGGCGCCAAATGCCTTTGCGATGTCTCCGGGCACTTTACAGCCGCCGTCCGCGCACACGAGCCCCCCAAGTCCGTGCGCGGCATCTGCGCACTCAATGATTGCGGAGAGCTGGGGATAGCCGACGCCGGTGACATTTCGTGTTGTGCATACCGAGCCGGGTCCGATACCAATTTTTACGATATCCGCCCCGGAAAGAATGAGCTCCTCGGTCATTTCGCCCGTTACCACATTGCCAGCCATGATAACGGTTGTCGGATATGTTTCGCGCATTTGTTTGACGAACGCAACCGCTTTTTCAGTGTATCCATTTGCAACATCAATGCACAGGAAACGAGGTTTTTTGAGGCGAGTAATCGCCCGCAACCGTTCCTCATCCTCCGTGCGGATACCGATAGTAACAAAGGCGTATTCTCTTGAAATACGCTTGTAGCAGGGAATATCGTAGTGCTTGTGGAGAGCGGTCATGACCCCTCCCTGCGCAAGAGAGCGCATCATGGAGAGGGTGCCAACGCCGTCCATGTTTGATGCGATAATAGGGATTCCAGTCCAAGACTTTGCGCCGTGGGGGAATTTGAATGTTCGCTCAAGGGTAACATTGTTTCTACTCGGAAGCGTGCTCCGTTTTGGTCGGATGAGGACATCATCAAAATCGAGTTTCACGTCTCGTTCTATGCGCATAAAGCAATGACAGTATACAAGAAGACGGGTTCGTTTGAAACGAACCCGTCCTAAGAGCCTATCCACTATCTAATCGCAAAATGTGAAGCAAAATATAGCTTGCCTGCCGAAATGTTCAAAATTCTGCTGCAAATTGCGTCTTTCTCGTCAGCTTCCCCATATGCTTCCTCAAAATACGCAATTTTCGCAACGAATTTTGAACATTTCGTCTAGGCATTAGATAGTGGATAGGTTCTAAGGGTGACTACGAAAGAATACTAATTTCTGCGAGAACGGCGGTCAGTATATTTCCATATTTGAATTGTTTGCCGATCTCAATGGTCATATATTCTGGGCGTACAACATACAACCCACGATATTTGGCCGACCCGACATTTCCTGTTTTGTCGCTTAAAACAACGTGAACAGCTCGTCTTCCTCCGAGCTCGTCGATCTCAAGCAAATACTTCCAGTGATGATGCGGTTTGATTCTGATAATCGTGCCGAGCGGAAGCGCGTTGAGATCAAGAGAAGCGACCGATGTTACATTTGAATCAGCCAGTAAAATATCGAGTTCGCTCTGTGTTACTGTACCAATGCGCATACGGGTATTCTCCTTACAAGAAACCCTGTTTTTGCTGAATCCCGTCAAATTTTGCCATGGATTCATGAATAAGTAAAGCGACAGGAGACCTTGTAACTATAGTACAACAAAAGGCCCCCTATTTTTTAATAAGGGAGCCTTTGAATTTTCATAATGCGCTGATTCCTGCGCATTGAGGAGAAATATCCGCTTTTTTTTGAAAAGTGCCAGTTGTGTGATCATATATCCAAGAATTTTGCCATTCAAATTCCATGAGCGGTTTTGCAAACTGAATATTTTCTGCCGTGGTGCCTGTTGGCACGTCTTTTGATCGATACAGGCCTATTTTGTAGTGAAACGATGTACTTACAGCATGACCATACTGTGATATATAGGTGGCTTGGGTTGGCATATCTGAAATATAGAGCACAGCTTTATTTGGAAGCGCTTTTCCAAACAGCTTTTCTGTGGATTTGCCGGTTGTGTATGGTCGCGTGTTCCAGCGGTAAAAATAGTGACGCGGATAAAGGGGTGCAGAGTTGTAAGCAGGGTCGGTGTCGTATGAATCAATGATCCATTCGTTATACACGGCGAGCCTGCTTTGACCGAATATTTCTTGGGAATATCCAAATTCAACTTCTTCCCGCTCGTTTATGAATGTCGATGAATAGATGCAGCCGCGCACGAATTGGACAAAGATATAGTCTTCCAGTGTTGCGATTGAATCAGTTTCGTACCACGCATGGAAATGCGATCCAAAAACATTGTCATTGTCGATGGTGAAATGATAATCGCGCACCCGAAAGCGTGCCTTTTTCAAGGAGCAGGTGTGTGTTTTTAGACACTAGACTTGTCCTGAAATAGCATCCATGCGATACTGTAGGGTATTACTCCTATGCTCTTTCGTATGGATATTGATAAAGTTCTCAACAATCAGCGTCTTTC
>VMGT01000034.1 GCA_007376725.1 Parcubacteria group bacterium Greene1014_15
TACTTCAGAAAATGTATCAGCGCAATCAAGTGCTGTATCTGCTACTACTGCATTGTCACTTCCTGATTTGTCTATCACGAATCTCTCGGCAGCTTCTTCACTTATTGCCGCGGGACAAAGTACTGCGGTGACAGCGACTGTGCAGAATACAGGGACAGCACCTGCCGCCGCGTCTATGATTGCATTCAAAGAAATGGGCATGACACTTTACGAGATTTCCGTGCCTGCACTAAGCGCGGGAGGGTCTGCTAGTATCACACAAGCAATGGGTAGTGCTCCGAACATAGCTGCACGGTATCGCTGGTCAGCAAAAGCTGATTCAACAAATGTGATTACTGAAAGCAACGAGAATAATAACGTGTCCTCTGAAATAATGGTAGATACGTTTGTTTCTACATCAACCACGACTGCCACAACAACCGCCTCGACATTCGAGCGTTTATCTAGCCAGTTGGCGAATATTATGGAAATATTGATGCGATTGGCCGAACAGGTGCGGTTGTTGAAAAGATAATCTGGGGATTCGAAGAAACAGCCCATGATGTAAAGCATTATGGGCTGTTTCGTAACCAATTTGCCACCCTTTTCGTTATGAAATAGTGTATAGATACAAATTTCATATACCATGAAAGCTCAAAAAACAGTGTTTGAGAAGGCGCTTGAGCAATTTCCTCAAAAGAGGATTCTTGTCATTGGCGATGTAATGCTCGACCGCTATACACTTGGAACAATAGCAAGAATTTCACCTGAAGCGCCGGTACCTGTTTTGCAAAAAACAGATGAGAAATTTATACTTGGGGGCGCCGCGAATGTGGCAAATAATATCGCGGCTCTCGGAGCGAAACCGATTCTTTTCGGCATTATTGGAGCGGATAATTCTGGCGAGATCTTTTTAAAACTTCTCAAAAAATCAAACATTGGAACGAGCGGCATTCTTGTCGACAAAACTCGGCCGACGACGGTGAAGCACCGCTTTGTCGTGGGGGAAAATCATCAGCTTCTTCGCGTTGACGAAGAGGTAAGTTTTCATTTAGCTTCGGCAGGGGAGGCAAAGCTGCTTGAGGGCTTGCGTCGGCAGATAAAAACATGTGATGGCATTATTTTTTCAGATTACGCGAAAGGTCTTTTTTCCGAAGGATTGATCAAAAAAATACTCTTACTTGCGCGCGACGCGCAGAAAATGATAGTTGCCGATATAAAATCAGTAAACAAAAAAATGTTTCTGGGTGTTGATGTGATCACTCCGAACATTTCTGAAGGACAGCAAATGACCGGTCTTAGTGAAGTTTCTGAAATTGGAGAAAATCTTGCCACAAGTCTTTCTGCGAATATTGTTCTGACGCGCGGGCAGGATGGCATTTCTGTTTTTAATAAAAATGGCGAGCGAACGGACATAGCGCCGAAAAAAGTAAAAGTATTTGATGTGAGCGGCGCGGGAGATACGGTAATTTCAACATTGATACTAGGAATGACGAGCGGGCTCTCGCTCGAAAATGCTGCCCGCGTGGCGAATAATGCGGGGAGCCTTGTTGTACAGAAGCCGGGTGTCGCAACCCTTTCTCTTGAAGAACTTCAGGCATCTCTTGTCGACGAAGGGCATGTTGAATTGGTAGATACCGTTCCCAAACTCTGGGGTTACGAAAAATGGCTTGAGAACAACGATAAGTATTGTTGCAAGCTACTCTCGCTCAAGAAAGGATATCAATGCAGTCTCCACAAGCACAAAGTTAAAGATGAGATGTTTTTTATCATGCAGGGGCATGTGCGTCTTGAAGTTGGAAAGAAGGTACTGCACATGTTGCCGGGAAGTTTTGTGCGCATTACATCGGGTGTTCTGCACCGATTTCGCGGCATTGAAGACTCGATTATTATCGAAGTGAGTACCCACCACGAAGACAGCGACTCGTATCGCGTGGAAGAGAGCAGGAAGGTGGAGGGTGTGCCCGTGTGATTTCAGGTTTGCAAAAATTTGACAAGTAAATTTTCTTGTGATATACTCGCGCAAGTAGTTTGTTCCAGATTCTCGGAAACATTCTAAAGAAAGGAAAAAACGATGAATATGATCATCGGCGCAGATGCGGCCAAATTGGCTGGTTTGCAAATTGACCTGCTGCAGAAAGTGCGACAGGGTCATGTTACGCTTGGACAGCTGGAGTGGTTCACTGGTTTGAGTAAAGAGGAGCGCAACAATCTTTTTTTGAGTTCTAGATCCTCGCTTCTCGAATTTGTCTCAACGGTTGTTGTGCCGGCAAACACCTGCAAGTTTGTCGCCCGTGAGGGATTGGTTTGTGACGTGAGTGTCGCCGCCGCGGTCAAGATTCGTTACCTCAGCGAGAATTTCATCGAGTGGTTTCTCGGTGGCAGGGGCAAAATCGAAGCCCCAATGACTGAGCAAGTGCTTCGATATGCCAAGTTGCGAAAGCCGTCATTTGATGGTGCAATCATTGCTGAGCTCGGTGGTGAGGCGAAGGCCGAAACCGCTCTGAGAGAGATGTTCTTTCTTATGAAAAAGCAAGGACATGGCCAGCCTGGTGTTCTTCTGAACAATGCCTATGCCAATATTTTTTATGTCCGTGATATTGCTGGTGCGCTCCGGACGGTCCGCGCGTACTGGTACGGCGGTGGCTGGAGCGTGCACGCGTACTCTGTTGGGTCTCCGAACAGGTGGGACGATGGCCCGCCAGGTGTTCTCTCGCAATTCTGTCCTTGGCTCCTCTGCCACTGCAGTGGTGAGTTGATCCTTTGGCAGTTGGACACTTTGACCCTCGGTTTGCACGATGTGTAGATCGAGGGTCATTTTTTTACTCAAACTTGTTCTGCTATACTGTTTGTGAAATCATGCGATACGCGGCGGTCACGACTCTCGCGTGTAGCTGCACTATGGATAAATCCCTCCCGGCCTCCCTTTGAAATCTCCCTCATTCCCTCTTTGATAAAGAGGGAGGTTCCTGGGAGGAGTTGCGTTTGGCTTCCCCCTTTATGAAAGGGGGAATAAGGGGGATTTTTCGAAGGCGTGGTGGGTTACTCTCGTGGCAAGAGCTTATGTAGATTCCATTGACATTGTCACGTCTGTGGTGGCATTGTTCACTGTGGTATGTCCATTGTATCTTTTCGAAATCATTCGGGGGTTTTATATGAGAGATGTGACTATTCGCCTTAGTATCCTGCTTTGTGGTTCTTTGTTATTTTTCTACTTTTTAAGAACTGTTTCGCTCTCGATTGCATCGAGCATTGTGCTCGCGCTCTTTTTTATTGGCATTGTCGTCTATTGTGATCCAGATTTATTACTGATGTTGCAAGAGTATCGAAAGTTGAAGTATGTGTCAGAAAAATCGATTGAAGAATGATTCTTTGTTCGTTTAGTCCATCGCGGTGAAAATATGAGGAGAAAATATATGTTAAAGAGAGTATTCTTCGTACTTGTGACTCTGTGTTGTTTTGGGATAGGAGTCTCTGTAGCTACAGAGACTCAAGCCGTAAAGCATGGCTACAAAATTCTTATCCAAGGGACACGGCAGGATGGAGATGCGATAGCGAAAGAGTATAGCTTCTCTTATACGTTTCATACTCGCTCGAATGAATTCGTGTGCGGTCCGGACTACATACTTGTTTACGATGTCTATGATGCAAGTATGTTTCTTGCCGAGCGCATGAAAATTACAGTTCGGTCCGAATTTGACAGGTTTGGTATAAAGATAGGGGGAGTTAAGATATATAACGATGCTGGCACCAGGTGTCAAAAGGGCACCCTCATCGTTAGGTAGTTCAAGTTCCGGCGCTCAAAAAAGGGCGCCGGAGTTATTTTTATTGGCGTGCAATACCTGATGGTGTGCGTACTCGCACAGACGGGGATGCACATAAAAGTTGTATCGGCGGCGGCCGATTCCTATTCCAGCAAAAAAGCCATGGTTTGCTCCGCGAATACCCTGTGGTGTCTGTAAGGAAACCCACAGGGATCGACGGAGCAGACTTTTTTATCAGAAAACTTGACCTTTTGCGTGCTATCCCTATAATACCTAGTACCTTCTTATGTGTAGAAGAAGGGCTGTTTGGTACTTTGACAATGAGCCGAAAATTTATGAGAACGGCGCAAGGCGCAGTTTTTGTGGATTTTCAAAAATAGCATTATTAATTCAAATTTATGCAAGTTCTAGTGATCTAGACCTAATTATTGCAAAAGAGAAAATTTACTATCTTTCCTTTTGTTTCGTTCAGAAATTTTTTAGAGTTTGATCCTAGCTCAGGATGAACGCTGGCGACGTGGATAAGGCATGCAAGTCGAATGCCCAGCACCACTTTTACGAATTAGTTCGTAGTGTGGCTGCTGGCCATTTTATGCACAGAGTCTTCGATATCTTTTATCGAAGTGAGTGGTAAAAGTGGTGCTGGGCATGGCGAACGAGGCAGTAATACGCAGGAACTCACCCCAAAGTCGGGCATAACCCATCGAAAGATGGGATAATTCCCGATGGTCCCAGCTCTAATTTTGCACTTCTAGTAAATATATAAAAATAAAAAAATCCTAGCCTGTATGGACTGCGGAATGTATGAAAAATACGCAGTTCGCCCCGCATATATTTTTTTCGTTCCAACTCGTTGGACGTTAAAATATATCGTGGCTCCATTCGGCTAGGATTGAGAGTATTATAGCAAATTTATATTTTTTGTCAAGGAGTTCAAAATTAGGGCTGGGTAAAGATTTATCGCTTTGGGAGAGGCCTGTGAAGTATCAGCTAGTTGGTAGGGTAATGGCCTACCAAGGCTATGACGCTTAGGGGAGCTGAGAGGCTGACCCCCGCCGATGGAATTGCGATACGGTCCATACACCTACGGGTGGCTGCAGTCGAGAATCTTCCGCAATGGACGAAAGTCTGACGGAGCGACGTCGCGTGGTTGATGAAGTCCTTCGGGATGTAAAAACCTTTTGTGAGGGATGAAGTTTATTGACAGTACCTCAAGAATAAGGGGCTCCTAACTCTGTACACGTGCGCAGATGGCTCTGCGCGCAAGGAGCAAAATCGAACGTTTCTTGAAAGAGAAATTGTTCGTACCGCAGTGCAGCTTTCTCGAGTGATCGAGAATGAAAAACTTGGCTATATGCTGGAACTCTCTTATGGGCTGCGTTTCGATTTCGATCGAAATCCAAAAGAGACAATCAGCAGGGAAGTCGGGTATACTTAAAATTATGTTATGTAATCTCACTGAACAGCAACGAGATGTCCTCGTTGGTCTTATGCTCGGAGACGGGTCTCTTGAGTATAATGGTTATCGGGGAACTCGATTGCAAGTCAAACAATCAGAGGCGAAGAAGGAGTATGTGTTCTGGCTCTATGGTCAGTTTATGCACATAACGAAAACACCTCCACAGCAAAGAATGGATACACGACAATGGTACTTCGGGACACGTTTTTACACGGACCTTGAAGACATGTGACACCTCTTTTATAGAGGAAGAACAAAGATTGTTCCGTTGCATATCGATTCATTGTTTGACTCACCTATCACACTTGCGGTGTGGTTTATGGATGATGGAAGGCTAGACTATAGGGCCAAATCCCATTATGCATACCACATCAGCACTGATTCTTTTACGGAATTAGAAGTGAAGCGACTGGAGAGATTGCTTTTAAGGAGATTCGGCATAGCGGCAAAAACATACATGTCGCTTTGTCGAGGAAAACGATATCCGAAGCTCTATATTGGAAAGGAAGGTCGCGATGCTTTTTGCACGACGATCGCTCCCTACATTTTACATTGCTTCGAATATAAAACACCTCCGCAACAGATGTATACCGTGACCCCTCAGAGACTACACGCCGAGCGCCAACCTTTCGTTTCAGAAAGTGTTGGATGATGATATAGTCCGATCCTCATCGTGAGATGAGCGACATACTCCGCGTATGTCATGTACATTGGCCAGCAGGAGCGGTAATACAGAGGCCCCAAGCGTTATCCGGAATTATTGGGCGTAAAGGGTGTGTAGGTGGTCGTGTTAGTCTTTTGTTAAAGCCCCGGGCTTAACCCGGGATCTGCAAAGGAAACGGCACGACTAGAGGATGTGAAGGGTGTACAGAACTCATGGTGTAGGGGTGAAATCCGTTGATATCATGGGGAATACCAAAAGCGAAGGCAGTACACTGGTGCATTCCTGACACTGAGACACGAAAGCGTGGGCAGGGAATGGGATTAGATAAATCCCAATTGTAGTAATTGTAAAAATTACAAGCAATGAATGGTGTCCTCTGTATCGGTGACGATACGGTGAGCATCCAGCTGTATCGGAGAAACCCTGAAGCATTATGCGTTTTACTGGCGCGCTTCAGACAACCCCGAGGGAAGCTCATAGCAAATTGTTATAGAGCCCCGTAGAGACTATGAAGTTGAAATTAAGATAGTTGGCGCATTTCTGTCGCAGTGTATACCTAAAAATTATGCAACGTGATGTAAAAAAATATGTGCCTTTGTCGAATCGAGCGCGAAGCATTATTCTCGGAACAATTCTGGGAGATGGTTCGCTCAAGATACAAACTAAGTATGCGAATGCGAATATACAAATTCGTCATTCAGAAAAGCAGAAAGAATATCTTTTATGGAAAGCGCAAGAGCTTTCCGAGATAGCAGGAGAGAAAAGTGTATGTGTGCAAAAGGCTGATGGCCATAGCAAACTTCGGAAGTGGCGATTTAGCAGTAGGAGGATGGTAGCGCTTACTGAACTACATCACCTGACATACAAACACAACAAGCTGCGCATTAGGCGCACGTGGCTAAATCAAATGACCCCATTGTCACTTGCCGTATGGTGGTGCGATGATGGTTCGCTTATTGGCTATGGAGGCAGAAAAGGAGTGTTTTGTACTGATGGTTTCGATAAAGCATCGGTCAAGATACTTGCTCGCTATCTTGGAGTTGTATGGAATGTTCGCGCAATTGTTGCCCCGGTGGGCCGCAAGCGTGACGGGAAGCAGGAACAATACTGGCGATTATGGATAAGATCCCAGGAGGAATTGAAAAAATTTCTCCGTACTATCTTGCCCTATATACCAGTGCAGAGCATGCTTCAAAAGACCATTCTCCTCTATAAAGATTCTCAACTTCAACAACGCTGGATATCTGAAGTGATTCAACTCGGCCACTTTTCACATTCTGCTGTTATTGCGGAATATGAAAAGAAGCGGGCACGATGGAATTGCTATAGATAAAGATATAGTCCGGACTCCGCGGTGACGCGGAGAGTGAGGCAGAAATGTCCTCATCAGTTTTGTCGGTATAACCGACAAACGAGTAACAAATTCAACCCCAGTACTCCACGCCCTAAACTATGTTCTCTAGCTTTTTGGAGTATCGACCCTCCGAGAGGCGAAGCTAACGCGTTAAGAGAACCGCCTGGGTAGTACGGCCGCAAGGCTAAAACTCAAAGGAATAGACGGGGACTTGCACAAGCGGTGGATCATGTGGTTTAATTCGATGATAAGCGAAGAACCTTACCAGGGTTTGAAACCTAACTGAAATCTTCGGGAAACCGGAGACCTCTCACAAGGACAGTTAGGCAGGTGATGCATGGCCGTCGTCAGCTCGTGGCTTGAGTTGTTCTCTTAAGTGAGGAAACGAGCGCAACCCTCGTTGCCTGTTATATGTGTCAGGCGAGACTGCCCAGCCGTAGTTTTGCGAATTAGTTCATTTGAGAACTTATGTTCGCAGACGCACAATATTCTTCAAAATAATTTTTTTGAAGTGAGTGGCAAAACTACTGCTGGGAGGAAGGTGAGGATGACGCCAGGTCAGCATGTCCCTCTGATATCCTGGGCTACACACGTGATACAATGGCTGCTACAACGGGTCGCGACGGGGTAACCCTGAGCCAATCCTTATAAAAGCAGCCCTAGTTCAGATTGAGGTCTGCAATTCGACCTCATGAAGCTGGAATCGCTAGTAATCGTGGGTCAGCACACCACGGTGAATACGTTCTCAAGTCTTGTACTCGGGTCGCCATGCGATTGTACAAGCCAGTTCGTGCACTCTCTCTTAGACTTTTAGAGAGAGTTAATCGAACCAAAGCAAAGCACAGTGTTTTGAAGTGAAATCCCAGTCTGTGGCTCGCGAGAGTGCAGATGAAGGGGGAAAGTAGCATTTATTAGCTTGAATATCAGTTTGTGGCATAACGTGTAGGCTATCCTGCGAGTACGTGGAGAAAGCTACTGTGTTGAAGAATATGCACGTTATGTGTAGTGATATCGAGATAGTAAAAAACGGTTTGTATGGTTACCGTGGGAGATCTTGTATGATCCTCTTGGTGTGATAACCTTGAGGTATAGAATATAATTCTAAAAATCATGCAAGAAGTCAGCAGAGTTCGTAGTACCGAGAGGGAACTTTGGGGCGGTCGCAAAAGACGCCTTAAGAAACCAATCGGGAAGGAACAAATTCATAGGGAAAAACTTAATCCACATTGAGAAAAATTGGAAAAAAAGCAAAAACCTATGAAAACCGCTAGGGTACGGGAAAACCGTTTGCCCAGTGGTGTGGGAACACTTGACAAGTAATTGAAAGTGTATTCTAATACCGCCCGTCAAGCCAGGGAAGCCGGGAATACCCGAAGTATGCATTCGTGCATCCTAAGGTAAGTTCGGTAACAAGGGCTAAGTCGTAGAGGTAATCTGCCTTGTTGCGACCTTAGTGAGTAATCACTAATGAAAAATCTAACTGTATCGGTGAACCCCTCCTCTTTATGATGTGGTATCATAAAGGAATGAAGGCAATACCGAGGGAAGCTCAAATAATTTATTGAATTGATTCAAGAGCATGTTACTGCTCTCATGTGAGTGAAAAATTATATTTGTAGCCCCGTAGAGACTACACGTTGGCTCCTCTGTAACAAAGAGGATGAAGATATAGTCCATGCCGTAATGAAAATTATGGA
>VMGT01000035.1 GCA_007376725.1 Parcubacteria group bacterium Greene1014_15
CGTTCGAGGGTACCGGCATCTCGTTTTGATATCGGCCGGAAGTAATATACGGTATTCGGCAAAAGATTTTCAATCATGACACTGTGCACTTTCGTTGTTGAAGCAAAAAGAGGCGTTGACGTGGTGTAGCCGATATTCTCATTGAGCGTTAGCGTTTTTACCGATGTCGTGCCAAAGACAACCTGACTTGTTGCAGAAACAGTCGTGTCCCACGTGATCACGGCAACCACACCGGAAGGCACGGTGACAATCTTCTCATTTGAAATATACAAAGGGTCGTCAACGGTGCCACCGCCGCCACACTGCGGACAGCCGGAACCGAGCTTCTCCTGCACAATCACTAAACGTTTTACTTCTGCCGCAGCCGCGCCTTTTGAATCAGCGACGTTGTAAGTAATCGTATAATTCCCCTTTGTCGTTGCAGACGTGACTGTTGCGCCCCCGCGAACGATCTGTGCTGTAATGCTGCCATCTTCTTCATCAAAAGCGGTCGCACCCGCGTCCGTATACGTATCTCCTTCAAACATCGTCACGGGATTATTGCCAAGTCTCGTAATCACAGGAATGCTGTTTTCGGTGTCCCTATTGGGATCGTATGTCGTTCCGTTGTTCGGATTGCCATCGCTGTGACACGCAGGATCAGCGCTGTCTATTTTTCCATCACCATCATTATCCAAACCATCGGCGCATTGTTTTGGCGTCGGCGTTGTGGGGGTGGGCGTTGGTGTAGGAGTGGGAGATGGAGTTGGTGTTGACGGTATAGGCACTCTATCGAACGCAGCGCACACCGCAAAAAATGAGTCAGCAGAGTATGCACCATAGAGCTTTGCATGCTTTGCAACCACTTTTGTTGCATCTCGAGAAAGAGTGCGTTTTACATCAACAACCCCTGCAAAAACAGCGGCTTCGACACCATCTACAAGATCATCCGTAACCGATGAGTTCGCAATGTCTCCGCTTGCATCCTGAAACGTGACATAGAATTGTTCATCGTCCTCGTGATCTTTCTTCCGCCCATCGTAACCATCCCATGCCATCAGAGAAACTTTGTAGTTGCCCGACGGTAGAGAAACAGGAACCGGAGCAAGAGAAAGATTCCCTTGCTTCAGTTTTGTCTTTGGAAAATTGACAATCGTTCGACCGAGCTGCGGAGTGAAAGCACACGGCGGGATAGTAAAATTAGTATCATCATTATCATCATCATCGTGAGCAGAAACGGTCTGTGGAAATACACCAAAATAGCCGCCAAAAAGAAGCGCAAGTGTCGTAAAAAATACAACGGCATATGAAGTTATCCCAAAGCGAGTCTTCATGTATATCCAAAAGAATACGAACAGTGTACGCGCATTTGCATGCATGTCAAATTCCTTCTTACAACAAAGTATTCATATTTCAGGCCGTATTTTAACTATTTTTGTAATGACTTTTACGACAACCTTCTACTGTCCTATAGGTTCCTTTTATCACTTTGCAATACAAGAACGTTTTATGGGCATAGGAATATTTCGTCCTATTGATTCACCAAAAAGTCACTCTCATAAAGGACATCGCAGTAATGTCCTTTATGAGACACACTCTGCAAATGCCGCATTTCCCATGGTACTATGGTTTCTATGAACGAACGCTTCCTCAAACCCTACAACCCAGCCGAAACTGAACCGCGCATCTATAAGCGCTGGGAAGAAAGCGGCTACTTCAATCCCGACAGTCGCGAATACCCCCCGGGTACCGAGCATTTCTCAATCGTACTGCCTCCTCCAAACGTGACCGGTATTCTCCATGTCGGGCACGCAATGATGCTCGCAATCGAAGACACCATGGTTCGCTATCATCGTATGCGGGGACACAAAACTCTCTGGCTTCCCGGGACCGATTCCGCTGCAATCGCCACACAATCAAAAGTAGAATCGGAAATCTATAAAAAAGAAAAGAAAACGCGCAACGACCTTGGGCGCGAAGAACTCCTCAAGCGCATTGATGCATTTACGAAACAAAGCCACGACACAATTACCGGACAAGTCAGAGCAATGGGTAGTTCCGTTGATTGGAGCCGCGAGGCATATACGCTCGATCAAAAACGCTCTTACGCCGTCACGACTGCGTTTGTGCGCATGTATCGCGATGGCCTCATCTATCGCGGCGACCGCATCGTCAATTGGGACCCGAATATGCAGACAACAGTTTCCGATGATGAAATTGAACATGTCGAAGAAACAACACCGTTCTATTACCTCAAGTACGGGCCGTTTATAATCGGCACGGCGCGTCCCGAAACGAAGTTCGGCGACAAATACGTCGTCATGCATCCCGATGATGCACGCTATGCGCAGTACAAGCATCGCGACAAAATCAACGTCGAATGGATAAACGGCGCCGTAACCGCAACTATTATCAAAGATACCGCAATCGACATGGGATTCGGCACGGGCGTCATGACGATCACGCCGTGGCATGATCTAACTGATTTTGAAATTGCCGAACGGCACGACCTCGACAAAGAGCAAATTATTGACGATCGCGGACTCCTCTTACCCATCGCCCACGAATTTTCGGGACAGCATATAAAAAAAGCACGGACGGAGATCGTCGAGAAACTTCAACAAAAAGGCCTCATTGAAAAAATAGATGAGAGGTACATTCACCGCATCGCAATAAACAGCCGAGGAGGCGGCGTCATTGAGCCACAAATCAAACGACAGTGGTTTGTCGATGTCGATGCGGAATTTACTCTTAAAGATTCAAAACTGGATGGCATACCGAGCGGATCGAAAACATCGCTCAAAGAGACCATGCGTCACGTCGTCGCCGGAGGACAAATCAAGATCATGCCCGACCGCTATGAAAAAGTGTACTATCACTGGATTGAGAATCTGCGTGACTGGTGCATTTCACGGCAAATCTGGTACGGTCACCGTATTCCAGTCTGGTACCGGGATGCAGAGATACATTGCGACACACAAGCGCCGGAAGGCGAGGGTTGGGAGCAAGACCCCGACACCCTCGACACGTGGTTCTCATCAAGTTTGTGGACATTCTCTACTCTCGGTTGGCCCAATGCGACAGCAGATCTTGCTCTGTATCATCCAACAAACATTATTGAAACCAGCTATGACATCATCTTCTTTTGGGTGGCACGCATGATCCTTATGAGCGGCTATCTCCTCGGCGATATTCCATTTGCAACTGTGTATTTGCATGGCCTCGTTCGTGATAGTAAAGGCAGAAAAATGAGCAAATCGCTCGGCAATATCATTGATCCGCTCGTCTATATTGAGAAATATGGCGCGGATAGCCTGCGCATGGCGCTCGTTGTCGGGAATCCCCCCGGAAATGATCTCTCACTCGGAGAAGACAAACTCAAGGCGTATAAACATTTTGCAAATAAAGTGTGGAATGCAACGCGTTTCGTATGCATGTCCACAGAAAAATTCGATCCCGGCACAACGTCCGAATTGACACCAAAAGATGAGGAATACCTGCGCGATTTTAATGTGCACATCGAAGACATAACAAAGGAAATGGATGAGAAACATTACTACCTTGCGGCGGAAAAACTGTATCACTATTTCTGGCACACATTCGCTGATGTTATACTTGAAGAGAGCAAACCGATACTTTCGGGGACCGACGAAAAAGCAGCAGGGTCTCGTATGCGAACCCTTCATACGATGCTCTTCGCACAGCTGCGCATGCTCCATCCGTTTATGCCTTTTGTTACGGAAGAAATTTGGTCTTTACTTGGCAACAGTACACTTCTCATGATCGAGCGATGGCCCAATGGTTATTAATCGACCCCTATGAACAACATCACAATTGCACTTCTCGGCGGTATTTTTCCTGCGTTGCTCTGGCTTTCATATTGGCTGCGCGAGGACCGGCGGCACCCCGAACCAAAGAAAATGATCTTTCTGACGTTCATTGCCGGCATCATGGCAGTGCCTCTTGTGTTGCCCCTTGAGAAACTAACATGTGCGATCATTCGTGACATCATGACACACGATGTCTGCGGAGATACAAAAAATGTCGGGATTGTTGTTCTTACTATCTGGGCTGCCATAGAGGAAATCTTCAAATTTCTTGCGGCCTATTTTGTCGCCATCCGGAGTAAATATATGGATGAGCCGATTGATGCCGTCATATACATGATCACTGCCGCGCTCGGATTCGCTGCCCTTGAAAACACCTTTTTCATTCTCGGGCCTCTCCTTGACGGACATCTCTTCGAAGGCCTCATCACGGGAAACCTTCGATTTATCGGGGCATCGCTTCTCCACACCGTTTCGTCTGCGGCAGTCGGGGTCGCCATTGCCTTTTCCTACTACAAAAGGGCTACGCTACGGCATGATTTTCTTCTTATTGGACTTGTCGGCGCAATTGCATTGCATACAATTTTTAATTTCTTTATAATACAACAGTCTGGGGTGCACATTTTTCTCGTGTTCGGCAGCGTCTGGGTTGGAGCAATCATACTTCTGCTTCTTTTTGAAAGAATCAAGCGAGTACGGAAATATCCTCCTACGCTGTGATGTATCGACGAGCATGCGCATGAGCAACGCAGCACCCATCTATCAGCATATTATTAACGTATGAAGATTAAAAAGTCGTTTTTCGAGCGGTTAACGGGAACAGTGAACACAGAGTTTGAGGATGAATTTGAAGACATTGCTGTCGACACCGAAGTTACCGAGACAGAGCGTGAGGAGCACATCCAAACCTCGCCACTGCGAGAAGAAACACCACCACAAATAATGACAAATATCCGGCCCGCAATCCAGCAATCACCCATGAGAACGCAACAGATACAACAAATGCCCCGAGAGCGCGATACGCTGCCGCGAATGTCGGAACGCAATGGGTGGCTTGAAGAAAGCTCTGTGGTCAATGAACAAGAAGAGTCGGTCGGACAGCTTCCCGTTGATGTCTATCAAACAAATGACGACATTATCATAAAGACGCTTGTTCCGGGTGTTCGACCTGAAAATCTCGAAGTAAATGTCACACGCGATATGGTTGTGATCAAGGGTAAACGTGAGCAGGCAAAGCAAATTCCACCCGAAAATTACTTTCATCAGGAACTCTACTGGGGAGTTTTTTCTCGCTCCGTGCTTCTCCCCCAGGAAATCGACACTGATCAAGCTGAAGCAGTCGAACACAATGGCCTTCTTATTCTGCGTCTGCCGCGCATCAACAAAGCAAAGCAGACGAAACTCAAAATCCGCTCGGCATAATCTCACAATCTCACATGCAAAAAGACCCTGCCAGCTGGCGGGGTCTTTTTTTCCTGTTTGTAAACCTATTCACTTTTCACAGCAACAAGATGCACCTGCCGAAAAAGTTCATCCGCTTGCATTGAGAATGATGGAGATGGCATTGCAATCCGTATTTGTATCCGGGTTCCTCCCGCAAACGTAACATACTCGCGAATATACGCACCGTCTGCCACAGAGGGAACATTTTGAACAAGAAACAATATATTCTCGAATACGGAAAACTGCCGCCCATCAAGTTCTTTTTGCTGTTCAAGCGAATTTTTTTCGAGTTCAAATGTTTTCATCGTTTCCGAATCAACTCCGAGAACGCCGAGAGAATCTGCACTCGATAGAGAAAAATCGAGAAGCTTTGGAAGATCTGAATTTATTTGAGTATTAAGAAACACATAATTCTTGAGTAAACCATCCTCCGCCGCATCAGTTGCTTCAACTAATTCATATTCCGGCGGATATATAATGGAAACAGAACTTTCCGCACCCGCCAAACGCTCGATGTACTCGGGCGAGAGATATGAACTCTCTTGCGAAATGGGAGCTTCTGCCCCCAGAGAAGCCGTCGAATCTCCTTGCCCTTGTTTTCTAAAGATGAAGAACAGAGCTGTGATACTACCGCCCAAAATCAAAAAAAATGCGACAATGGAAAAAATCTGCCGGGCTGATAGGTGGTAATTGGATGTTGACATAGAGTCATGTTCTTCATTATTTTGCATATGCAAGCAGTATATACCAAGGGATAAAAATTGACCACTCTCTCGTTGTGGCTAATAATAAAAGACATGGCAAAAGAACTACAAAATCAAAGCGATCGAACGCTCCTCGAAAAGACCTACAAACTCGCGGAAGAAACGAATGAGGAAGTGCATAAGATGCGCCGCGCACAACGGTTTCGTTTTTATATAAATGTTCTCTACTGGCTCATCATCACCGGAGCTGCCGTCGCAGCTTTTTATGCCTCGCAGCCATATATTTCCCAATTGCAGGGAGTCTATTCGAGTATTAAGTCAGGAATTGAGGGTTTGGGATCGGCAAGCGAACAGCTTAAGGAATTCCAAATTCCCAAGAGTCAGTAGATTCTGGACAATTCACATTAACACGAGTAGCGTAGTGGTATATTTTGCCTGAGTAGCTCAGTGGTAGAGCGCAGCCCTGAAGAGGCTGGCGTCGGGGGTTCGATTCCCTCCTCAGGCACACGAGCGATAGCGAGTGTGACTGAGAGCGAGCCAACTGCTTGGCTCGCGTTTTTTGATTACTACTTTTTCTTCCCTCCCTTGCGCCCCGGCCATTTCTTGCGTTCTGAGAGAAAATTGGTAAAGAAAATTGAAAGAAAATTAGACTTGTCCTGAAATAGCATCCATGCGATACTGTAGGGTATTACTCCTATGCTCTTTCGTATGGATATTGGTGGAAATTGGGGATAAGTACAATATTTCGTCATATTTTATGGTGTAATTATAACACATATTTTGCTATTTAATTGTACTTATCCCCATTGTTTCACATAATTGTACTTATCCCCATTGTTTCACATCATCCCCATTGTTTCCTATCTCCATTGTTTCCCAGACACTTTGAAGTGAAATGTCTCCGGCAAATGTCGCAAACAGATGTTTATAACCATCAATCATTTTCTGCGCCTCTTCTTGGTATTCCGCGTATTCTTCTTCCGACTTCTTTTTGAATCCGGAAAAACTTTCCTCCTTCTCGTCTAAACTTGCAGTCACATCGAGTGATGCTTTCTTTTCGACAGCAGATTGTCCGACATTGTTTGCCGTTTCATCCTCTGATTTCTGCTTTTTCTCTCCATACGACTCTGTCCCCATATTGCTAAACTATACCAATTAATGTCCGAAAAATCCTCTGCCGAGTGCATCGGGAATCATACAAAGCGTGATTCCTCTTTTTTTACAAAACTGCCGCACGTCTTCATCACGCACAGAACCACTTGAAGTAAAAATTGCCTGTATGCCTGCATGTGCGAGTGTTTCCGGCCCATCTATGAACGGAAAAAAGCTATCGCTGTAGGCAACTGCACCAACAGTACTGTGTCCCGCATCGTGCGCTCTCCGAAGCGCGAGGCTGCACGCGCCAATACGATCCTGCTGGCCAACACCATTTCCAATAAGCATGCCATTGTGCACAAGCGTGATTGTATTACTGTTACTTGTTGCTCCAATCGCAGAAGCAAGCAACATATCTCGCAGAGTGTGGGGTTCAATTTCCGTGCTGCGCTCCACAATTCCCGTAGTAAAATTAGGCACCTGTGTGTAATTCGGCTGCCGCAAAAAACCTCCGCGCACATAGCGATATCGTGTATGGCTATCGAGACTCGCCCGACCAAGCGTAGCGAGCGCTTGATTCGAGAGCAATCTGCACTTATTTCCTTTTCGAGCGGAAAGCATATCGCGCGCTTCTGCGCTAAAAGAAGGAGCAATAACGACATCGAGCAATCTCTTCACACCTTTCGGCATGCTATGTGAAAGTAACACTTCCACAAGAGCAAGATCGACGGGAAAATTGACTATCATAACTCCGCCAAAAATCGCCCGTGTATCTCCATCAATCGTTTTTTTGACCACATTCGCCGCATCGTTACCTACAGCAGCTCCGCACGCATTCCCATGCTTTCCTGCAACCCCAATATATTTTCCGTGAAAATCTCCAAGCATTTTTTTATGCACATCAAAAATGGCAATAATATGCGTCATCGTCTGCAAAAGCCGATCAACGTCAATAAGATTATTGTAGCTTGGCGACATGCCACCTTCATGCACGAACAAATCGAGGGCGAGCGGATCATTCTTCGCCAAAGACATCAAGCCGGATGGCACCTGCCAGGCATTTTCCCCATACGCACACTCGCGCACGGATGACATGACAAAGCCGTCATATCGGCCTTTGCTGTGATACCGCGCAGATGCGAGGCAATAATCAGCGACAACAGCTTCCGCTCGAATCGCGAGTTCTGTAATAAATTCATCCTCATGCGGGCGACCCTCTTTGAGCCATGCAAGAACTATCGCGCGATCGCGGGGATGCGCGATAACGATTCGCCGGCCTTTTGCCGCGGCGTGAAGAAGCGCTATACCGCCGACATCTGTCTGCTCAAGTACCTTTTCACGGAGCGTCCCGTGCATGGTAATCGTTTTTTTCAGAGGATAGATATCCACGCATACCAAATCAATGCGCGGAAGTCCCATGCTCTTAAGTTCAGCAGTGTCTTCTGGAGAATCTGACGTCAGTATTCCTACATGAATCTCACGCGAGAGCGTAACTACTCGATGGCCGAGTATCGGTCCTCCACGAGCAAGCGATGCAATATCGCGAACAGCAACACCGCGTTCTAAGAGATACTTCGCCGTTCCGTCCGATGCGAGAATGTCGAAGCCCTGTTCTACAAGTCCCCGCGCAAAGAGCTCAATGCCATTTTTGTCACTGACTGAAATGAGTGCGGTAGGCATAGTGGGTACATAGTACGCTCTCATGCAAAAAATTCAATAGAAACGATACTAGTACCCTGTCAACAAACTAATGACGGCTACGATCCAAAAATTTCGGCTGCAAATGGAGTTTCGGTTTTCAATGAATCTCGATTCATTTCGAACCTCATCCTCCATTTTCGCTCGAAATTTTTGAATCCTAACTCGTCTTCCATGCACAAAGGTGGTTTCTTTTTTGCGCTGTCGTAAACATGTATACTGCATATATGTTCACACATCGCCCTTATGTTCAAAATGGTTTTTCATTTATGATCATATTGTTTCTCGTTGCAGGAATTACAGTGCTTGGGATTGGAGTACATCAGCAGAAAAAAGCTCCAGTAGAAGTTGAGAAACTTGTTCAATCTCAAACAAGCGAGAAGCAAACCCCCCTTGGAATCCCCACAACAACCATCGAATCTGTGGTAGCTCAAACAAAACAGCAACTCGAGTCTGAAGTACGGCCTCTTGAGAAAAAATCGACAACTATCCAAAAAACAACAACCAATACGACAAAAGCTCTCACAATAACCTCCGGTAATTTCCAGCAACTTATCGGAGAAATAACGATTCTTTCCAAAGCTGGAAACCTCATCGGATCTGAACATTACACCCGTTTGCAAGATGCACTCGATCGAGCAGCAAAAACAGGTATGGAATCAATTGAAGTCCAAAAACTGCAAAAAATGCTTGACGCACTCAAAATTCCACAGTCACACCCTGCGGGAAACTATCAGAAAAGTTCTCCGACATTGCCGCAACAAACGACAGAAACGTACAGAGCGAACAATCAAGCAGTATTTCGTTCTGATCCTGAAATTCCGCATGCCGGCGAAATAGCTCAAATTCCCGTCTGCGGAAATCAGCAATTTCTTACATCTCCCGTCGATTTGAGCAAAGTGTTTTCGGTCACGCCGCGCGGCAACTTGGGTCCTCCTGGACACACATTTCCCACAGAGCATATGTTCTTCCATGTATCTGCGGGCGGCGCCAGCACAGAAACTATTCCTCTTTTGTCGCCTGCAGATGTATATATCACGCTCATATCATTCGGCCATGGCATGACACAAGACCCCGTAGACTACACCATCTGGTTCGCCCTCTGCAGAGATGTCATAGGATATTACAATCACGTCAAATCCCTCTCGCCAGAGCTCGAGAAAATAGTCGCAGAGAAAGAATGTCGTTTTTCCGGAGAAAGCAAGCAAACACGTTGCAATATAGAAACACTCACTCCTATCAAAAATGCGGTTCCTCTGGGTGCCGTGGGAAGACTTCAAGGAAATTTTGATTTTGGCATTTTTGATCTTCGAAAGAAACTACTTTTTGCCAATCCCGCGCGCTACGGCACACGATCGCTCTATATCCAATGCGCCTTTGACTATTATGAACCCTCGCTCAAATCACGCCTCTACGCATTACTCGACCGCGCTGATCACAGTTGCGGAGAAGTTGCTCAAGATAAGCCGGGAACGCTTCAAGGAAACTGGTTTGCGGGAAATGCACAAGGAAATTCGGGCACAGATTGGAATAAATACCTTGCATTTGTGAAAGATAATAAAAATCCTGAAACATCCGTCATATCAATAGGAGGGACGTTTACCGACGTAGGAAAATGGGAATTCAAAGCCACGGCTTCCGGAACGATCAATCGCGAGTTTAAAGATGTAACACCCGACAGCGTAACATATTGTTATGAAGCAACAGGAAAAAGCGGCCGCATCTTGCTTGCAATGCCCACCACACAAACACTCAAAATTGAACACCAACAAAATACATGCGCAGCACAGTTTGAGTTCATTTCTCCAACACTCTACAGCCGATAAAAACTACCAAAAAATATGTGCCCCTAGGTGGAGTCGAACCACCATTTCAGGCTCCGGAGGCCTGCGCTCTATCCATTGAGCTATAGGGACCATGCGGTTATATACAGAGCGTACGTCAACACGCTTGCGATTTCAACATTTTCTGATACAAAGAAATCAGAAACTTGTATAAAATGCTGTTAGAACCTGTTTACGATCTTCATTCCGGCTGAAAATTTCCTGATTTTGGCTGCGACTTGTCAAAAATTTCTTGAAATATCTCGATATTCCTCGAATTTTTTGACTTCGTCTCGCCTAAAATCAGAAAATTTCATCTCGAAAGCAAGATCGTAAACAGGTTCTTAGAAATGAGGTGGTCGTGCCGCAGCAAGTTGATACGCTCATTTTTAATGATGTACATTTGCGATCGCGCGTCTGCCGAGCAGATGCTCTACTTGTCATGCTCGATGATTTTGTGTGCAATCGCATTGTTCTTAATGGTGACATTTTTGACGATCTCAAATTTCATAAGCTTCCGCGTTCTCATACAAAAGTAGTTGCGCGTATAGAATCATTATCAAAAGCATGCGAAGTTGTGTGGGTGCAAGGTAATCATGATAAAGAGTATATCGGCATCCCTGAATATTTCTGGGAATATAACAGGGAAAAGTATCTTGCGATACACGGAGATTCTTTTGACGACATTCACAAACAAAATCCCTTGCTCGCAAACTTCGGAGACATCGTGTATCGTGCCGCACAAGTCATTCTCACACATGAACGACCGCTCGCGCGCAACATAAAAGCCAGGAATAAACGATGGCTACAAGCAAGCCAGATCATTGCTCGTGGCGCCGCAGAGTACGCTCACACTGTTGGCGCGAAGTATGTTTTTTGCGGACACACACATAGAGCCATGCATAGTTCATTTCCCGACTTGGGCGTTGAATACTACAATTCCGGCTGTTGGACAGATATTCCTTCAACCTGTATCACGGTGAGTAAACAAGGCATAGAAATCCATGAATATCGCTCATAACTGTGCCGCGTTCTCATGCACCAAAGGCAACGTAACAGGGCCGCACGCAAAACGCGTGCGGCTCGCTCCATTCGCCTCAACGAACAATCACTTTCCCCTATCTGTGTCTCTTTTCCTCTGCAAATCTTGAGCATAGGCAACTTCATACTTTTTTTTGAGCAATTCGATTGGATCCACGCGCGGATTTTTTTCCATTTCATAGAGTTGGCTCCCTGTGACCGCAACAAACCGATCCAACCCATGCATATCCGCAATCATGGGTTGCGCCTTAAATGCGCCCACATGTTTTTCGGCAAGTTCTCGCAGAACATCAAGACTGCGCGTTTCTTTAACTTTTGCGAGCAACTCTAACCTGTTTGCCTCTCTTGCCGCATCTTTTTTTAATTGTTCATCGTATGTTCCGTTCAAAACAGTTTCAATAAGAGCAATCCTGCGCTCATGTTTAAGAATGATTTCTTTATCGCGCGCATTGATTGAACTGACACTTCGGCCGCGCTTAATTATTTCTTCAGATTCATGCATGAGTTTCTGCAAAGCATCTTGGTCGTCTTTAGCTTCTCTGACATGCATTTGTATTTCCACCTCATCTCGCTCGTTGCCAAGCGGCATAAGAGCTGAATTCTCCTCCGCTCCATTCTCCATTCCTCTTTTTCCAAAATTTTCAGGTTGCTCGTGCATATAAAATTATTATTTCGTGATTAAAACTTTCTCAACAATAGATATTTCCCTTGGATAATAGAGTTTTCTGTTCTTAAAAGGAATCAGTGCAAACACAACAGCATCAGTATAATATTTCGTTCGATCAATAACATTGTTAGTCAAAATGCCAACAGCGCCATTCTCCTGTTTCGAATTGGACCGCCCAAATACAATATCGTCCGCTTCGCCAAGTTCTTTCCCTTCCCGTATCAGCGCCGTCACTTGTGGAGGAAGAAAAAATATCCCCGTTTTGCCTTTTCCTATGCCTCCGTCACGCTCCATGACAACGACCCATGCAAATGCTTCCACCTCACCGTTTTTTTCTTCAATACCTCCTTCGATTCCAACAGAATAATCAGCATTAAAAGTATGCTTCAGCGCATTCAAAGCTCTCGTATAAGCCCCCTGTAGAGTTTCTACGTCAGTTTTTGGCTGTTCACCCACCCCGGAGGACACGACACAGCCTGCGACAGACAATCTTTCGTCAGGAAACATTTTTTCAAAACCGGCAATCGCTGCACGTATTTTTACCGGATTTTTAGACGCAACTATAATTTTTTTCATATTTAGTTTTGATTCATTGTTGGTGTGTCTTTACAGTTTGACTCGAACTCATTTTATCCGAAATTCCTGAACGAAACCAGACCAAGGAAGCCGCCCACGATCTGGCTCTCAAAAAACCGTTGAGTTCTGTATTGGTGCTGTATTACTCTGCTTTGCTCGAACCTATTTTGAACAAGAAACGGACTAATCGCGCGCCTCGTCCGCTCCCTTCGGTCGCGGGAGCAAAAACCAAAAATTTTCCTTACCTTTCTTCTTTTCCTCGGCGGGGGGTGTGGGGGGAGCCGACAAAAAATGGAAAGGAAATTTTTGGTTTTGCTTCGCCGCCACGCAATTGGTTTCAAGCGACAACTTTTTTGAAATTCGCGACTATTTCAAAAAAGTTGGAACGAACCTGCAATTGCGAGACAAATCCGTCTCCGTC
>VMGT01000036.1 GCA_007376725.1 Parcubacteria group bacterium Greene1014_15
GGGAGAGATTTCAAGAAGAGTTGCAATTCACGAACATCGTTGCCGCTTGCGCCGCGTGTGAGTATGCGAGTGAAGACGGGAATGGTTGGCAGAGGTTGAGTTGGAGAAGATGCAGGGGTTCCCCCAGTTCCTGAAGAAACAGAGGAACCTGTTCCTTGTGATGATGATGGAGTCACCGTTACTTGCGCATCTGTGCCTAACTCCTGTGATACTTTTGCTTGTTCTGCTTTCAGTGTATCGAGCTGTGTTTGGAGACTCGTGATGAGAGCAAGCAACTCTTTGATTTGCGTGAGGATGTCGGTTGTTGACGAAACAGAGACAGAAGTGGTTGTTGTGCTTGCTCGAGTGGTTTGGGCGAGAGAGGGAGACGTAAGAGAGAAGAGAAATGTGAAAGAGAGGAGAAGAACAAAATATTTTTTCATAGTGTGGATAGATACTTGTTATTGTTATGTACAGTGTAGCACATACAATAAAGCCCGCAGTATTTCTACTGCGAGCTATATTTTTTAATAGCGGCACTCTTGCGAAAATGTTTCGCCGTAGCCACAATCTTTTTTGTACAAGGTAATAATTTCAGGATCCCCGATAGCTTTCGCTAGGTTATCCGAAAGCTTCGCTGTCCAAATGAGTTTACCCTTCTTACGAACCGAAACAGCTTTCATTACAAGAGAAAGCGTTGGAAATCCCCAGTCATTGGTTAAGTTCGTACCCCAACCGAACGTTGTGCGAATCCGTCTCCTGAAATAATTTGCAATCCGAACGATTGCATCAATATCAAGCCCGTCACTGAACACAATGAGCTTTTCTCTCGGGTCAATTCGAAGCGATTCATAGAACGCAATAATCATTTCGCCAAAAGCGATGGGGTCGCCTGAATCTTGTCGAAACCCTTTCCAATCTCTCGCAACTTCGTACGGAAGATGTTTGAGAAAATACGGAGTTCTAAGTGTATCTGTTAGGGCTATCGAAAGGTCGTGGCCATATTCATTCCACCAATACTTGAGCACCCTATTTTGCGAAACAAAAGGCGCCTCGGTGCTTCTGTACAACGCACCGATCACCATGGGTAACTCGTGGGCGGATGTGCCGATCACGGGGAGTCCGAGCTTCATCGCAAGTTCGACATTCGACGTGCCGATAAACTGACTTCGCGGCCGTTCTTCAGCAAGAACACGAACAACTAACTCATGCCGCTCTCTGCTATACCTTCGCCGAGTTCCAAAATCCGAAACTGAAACTTCTGGATGTTCCCCGAGAATCCTATTCTTTTCTTTAAGCTGTTCTATGCCGAAGGCGTAGCTCGCGCACCGCTCAATGGTACTTTGTTTGCGCTCAAGTGTGCGGTAGTACAATTCGTTGATGATAGGAAGAGCATATATTTCCCAATGCGACACATTCTGCCACGGACCAGTGGACGTGAGGTCAAACTGCCCATCTACAATTTTGAGATCATAAGGAGGCAGATAAAATTCTCGGTGCATGTACCTAAGGTACTCATCACAAAGTATCTGCCCTTTACTCGATCTTTGACTGCGTAAAAAATCTATTTGATCGCCGCTATATCGTAGATTGCGCACACAGTCGAGCTCATACCGCAATTCTTCTTCGTTAATAATTTCGGCCAATCGCACCGATTTCGTTCTGTTCGTGAGACTAAACGTTACTTCCGCGTCCCGAAAATGCCGCCAGATCAACTGGCCCATCGGATATTTATACCAGTCGTTGTCGAGTAGTGATGTAATAATCTGTTCCATTCCCCACCTCGTGTGAAAAAGCCGTGAGATACTTTTCTAACGCAGAAGATACCACACATATTAGTGTGTGTAAAGGTTTTGGCTAGTAACCTCTCAACCTTCGGAAAATCCCCCACAATCCCCCTTTCATAAAGGGGGAAGCCGAACGCAACTCCTCCCTTTATCAAAGGGAGGCCGGGAGGGATTTATTCATAGTGTGGGAAGTGACTTTGGCTATTTGACGACAGTGAAAAAAACAGTATGGTTTCGAGAGCAAACATGCACAGAACGAAAGGAGACGCTCGTGGCACACAAACCAGAACATGACGAAAAGCTGGCAAAGCTCGCAAATAGCGCTCTGCCACTTATACCCCTTGATCAAATGAAATGGCATGGCCCGCTCATTCAACAGTTCGGCAGTATCGTGCGAAAGAGCGGCAAGGATTCAGAAGCGGCGCTACAGTTCCTCAAGGACAATCCCGACTTCAATGAACAGCTTCAACTTGTTGCCATCCTCGAACATCTACGCAACGCAAAGTTCAATACAAAGTTTCTTGAGCCCATATCAAACATCGCCTCCATTCCGGCCCCACCGGCCAAACAGGGTACCGAAGAACCCAAAGCAGGTGCGGAAGTATAAGAGCCTGTCCACGATCTAATGCCTAGACGAAATGTTCAAAATTCGTTGCGCACCAACCCACACTCCTGACCGGAATGTGGGTTTCTTTTGAATAGGACTTACGCACTTGGCGCATTTCTTCGTTGCTTCGCTCGTTTGTTCCCGCGCTGTATAGGTACTACAGCTTGGTCGCAAGCCTCGCTCGCGCCTCGAACTGCATCCAACTGCGTAAGTCCTGTTGAAGTTTACAATTTCACCTTTGATTTTTCCTGGATATATACAAGAAGAGGCGACGCGAGAAAAATAGAAGAATAGGTCCCCGCAATCGTGCCGATGAGAAGAGCAAGAGAGAAATAGCGGACGGAATCTGAACCAAACGCATAGAGCGCAGCGAGTACAATGATCATCGTGAACGACGTATTGAACGAGCGCGCATACGTCTGTGTAAGGCTGTTCCCGACGGTCACATCAAAATCCTCTTTTTTGCGATACTCTTCATTGAGTTTTAGATTTTCCCGAATCCTATCAAAGACAACAATGGTATCGTTCACAGAATATCCAAGAATAGCAAGGAACGCTGTTACGAAAAGAATATCAATTTCAACAGCGCTCGTTCTCCCCAATAGGGCAAATACGCCTGTTGGCACGAGAACATCATGCGCAAGCGTCAGCACGGCAACCATGCCATATTTCCAAGATGAAACAGGTTTTCCCACCTTGCGAAACGCAAAAGCGATAAAAAGAATGATCGCAAGGATGACAACTATCATTGCGGCAAAGGCTTTCCTCTTGAGTTCCCCGCCGACAACAGGTCCGATAGAGTTGAAGCGTTCTTCAACAACATTCTTCGCATCTCCCAAGGAAAGCGCGTCGATGACCGGAAGCCGCTGCGTCTCTGAGAGCATTTTTGTTCGAATGATATAGCGGTCATCGCCGCTCCCTTGCAGTCGATAGCTGCCAAGTGAAAGCGTGTCGAGGCGCGGCGTAATTTCTTCCGCAGCAGGGCGTCCGTCAATATAGCGAACTTCAATGATACTTCCGCCGGTAAAATCAACGCCAATAGGCAGACGAAATACGATGATTGCCAAAAGTGACAGCAAAGCCACTGCCGTTGAAATCAAGATAAAAGCTGTTTTATGACGGATGACAAACATATTTTAGTTTTTTAAGCCACTTCCAAAAAGAAAGTGAGCTATTTTTCCATTACCCTTCGGGCGAATTGCAAAAAGAAATGTGCGGGAAATACTGATCGCCGTCAACATGCTCACAAAGACACCAATACCAAGTGTGAGCGCAAAGCCTTTTACCATCGGTGTACCGAACCAAAAGAGAATGATGGCGGTTATCGTACTTGATATATTGGCGTCGCGAATAGAAAACCACGCGCGGTCAAACCCAGCGCCAATAGCTTCGTCGAGACTGACGCCCTTCTTGCGCTCCTCTTTCATGCGCTCAAAGATAAGAATGTTTGCATCGACCGCCATGCCGATCGACAACACAAAGCCGGCGATTCCGGCAGCAGTGATCGTTACAGGAATAAGTTTAAAAAGGACGAGCATGACTATCGCATACAATGCAAGAGAAAAAGCGGCAAGAAAACCAGGAAGGCGGTACCAAAATACCAAGAAGAGAGCAACAAGAGCAAGCCCCCACATTCCCGCCAGAATGCCGTCTTTGAGCGCCACGCGGCCGAGCGAAGCATCAATCGTCTGCGTCGCAATGAGCTCAATCGGCACAGGAAGCGCACCAAAGTTGAGATCGCGTGCCAACTCCCGCGCTTCTACGGGAGTAAATCCTCCGGAGATGACCGCCGTACCGCTTTCTATTTCATCCCGTATGACCGGCGTCGAAATCGGCTCCCCATCGAGAAATATCGCAAGCACTTCTCCCTTGTGTTCCCGTGTAATTTTCGCAAAAAGTTCCGCACCTTCTTTATTGAACTCAAGAGACACCGTCGGCTCCGTAACTCCTTGTTGCACAAATTGCAGAGAGGCGCGCTTCAAGTATGCGCCCGTCAAACCGGTGCTCACAAAGAGATCGTTGGGGGAACTTGAAGCCACCTGCGATTTAGACATTTCTTTGACATCGGGACGCAACAACTTAAATTCAAGAAGGGGCGTATCCCCGATCATCGCAACCGCTTTTTCTATATCGGTAACTCCAGGAAGTTCCACGATGAGACGTTCCTGTCGCTTTGCCGCAAGAAAACTATTTTTCTCAACTTGCACCAAAGGTTCCGAAACACCAAACACATTCACGCGCCGTTCAATGACATCGCGAAGCGCTGTCATTGAATCACCAACGTCAGTCGCCTGAAGCGACGAAACATCTGCCTGATACAAAAGCTGCGTACCACCCGCAAGATCGAGCCCAAGAACAAAAGGAAACCTATCTGCAATAGGTTTATAGAGAAACATGCCATACCCCACCAAAAACCCACAGAGGAGAATGGTCCCTGCATAGATACGCGACCGTGACATTGAGGCCAGTATACTCCCCACATGAATTTATGCAAAAACGGTACGCTATTGTATGCTAGAAACAAACAAAAATAGACCGCTTCGGAAAGTCATTTCGTTACGAAATTTTTGTTTTTCGAGCGAGACAAGGAATGCACGTAAAATGATTCGACGACGTACTGATTGTACGGCGAGAATCTCATTTTGCAAAGCATGACGCAGTCGCAGCCGAAAAACAAAAATTGCAGTAGAAAGGATTTTCCGAAGAGGTCTAATGAACAAAGGAGTGTTCTATGTTCTTTCCAGCATTCGGTTCAACGAGACTCACCGCAGAGTTTCTTTTTCAGATCGAACACAATGTTGCACATTTGCTTGTCGGCTGTGATCGTTCGTATCTTGCAACAGCCATAGCGACAGACACGCTCATCGAAAGCATCGCACAAGAACTAGAGTTTTTCGGTATCTATGATCGCAACAACCGCGAAGAGATGCGTGAGACAATTCGACACTATCTTTCTGCGCACAAACCAGAACTTATGCACATGGCCAAAAGTATTTTGGCTGATCCCGAAAACAACATGGCGCTTGAAATTTCATTGCAGCCTATTCGCCTTCCGATGATGTTCGGACGACGCATATAGCAATAAACCCCGACAATGTGTCGGGGTTTATCTTCTACGTGCAAGTTCGAGGAGATTCTTAAAAAGCAAAACAACGGTCAAAGGTCCTATGCCTCCGGGAACTGGCGTAAAAAGTCCTGCTTTGTCTACGCATGCCGGATCGATATCGCCGACGAGCTTTCCCGACATTTCACTCGTCGCCGCATCAAAGAGCAGAACTCCTTCTTTAATTTTCTCTGGTGTGATAAGTGAAGGTACTCCCGCGCCGGAAATAATAACATCTGCGCTTTTGAAATGTTCGGTGGGATTTTTTGTTGCCCGGTCTACAACTTCTACCTCCCCACCTTCTTCGCGCGCCCACTCTGCCGCCGGTTTGCCGACAAGTTTTCCCTTGCCAACAACTACCACCTTTTTATCGCGGAGTGAAATTCCATAGTGTTTACAAATTTCCCGTACAGCACCGACAACAGGGGGAAACACCAAAGGATTCTGTCCGAGAGCGTCTACGTCTTTTTCCGGAGAAATGAGAGCTGTAATTTTTTCCGTCGAAATATGTTGCGGAAGAGGTAGCTGTACAATGACACCATTCACTTCCTTGTCGGCAACAATATTTTCAACTTCCTTCATCAACTCTTCTTCAGTAATTACCACGTCAAAAACGTACAGCGCGACACTGATTCCAAGTCGCATGCCCATTTTCTTTTTCTTGTTTATGTAGCGAAGAGAAACCGGGTTGTCGCCCACATAGACAACAGCAAGCGTAAGTTTTTTTCCGAGCGCATCCTGTACTAGCCGCTCTTCAAGTTCAGCCGCCAGTTTTTTCCCATCAACTATCATGCCTATACTCTAGCGCGAGGTATTTAAATACGCCACAACTTATCGAGTATGAAAATCAAAGAGCCCCGCACATTTTATTTTTTCGGCGATTCGGCCAAAAACTTTTTGGCCGCCTCAATCAATCGTGCGGATGAGGTCTTCCCGATCACGAGACGAGAGTGAACGCGATCGTTCAAGAACCATGTGGTATGAATCAACGAAATCCCGATACTCCTCCGCAGCGCTTGAGAGTACTCGCATCAATGAAACGTAGCGAGAGGAATTTTTAATCACAAGCGGCAGTCCCAAGATAGCTGTTTCCGCAATACCTGCCGGAGCTCGATTTAATATCAGAAGATCAACATCATCTGTTTCCAAAAGATCACACAACTGTCCCCACACCGTATCTTCCGCACTGTAAATATGATCGGTATTTTCCCACGCGGGTCCAGGAATCGTTGATATAAAATATACGGCGACATCCCAGTCGGATTTCCTGTGTGTCTGTCCTTCCCCTCGCATCTGCGAACCAAAAAGAAACGCCATAACGATATCATCGCGGCGAGCAAAATAATCTTTGAGTTTTTGTATCTTCTCTTCTCGGTCGCTCATAATACAGCTACTATATCACGAGCTCTCAACACTGAAAACGTCCCGATCACGCGACCTCACCCGAGTTTTTGATAACCTACAGCAATTCCTTGATCCCATCATTGAACGGCACCATCGGCTCCCAGTCGAGCAGTTTTTTCGCAAGCGAAATGTCCGCAAGAGTGTCGTGCGGTTCAATTCTTTTTTCGATATATTCTATGGAACCGCCGATATATTTCGCAATTTCATTGATCGAACGATTCTTGCCGGCGCCAATATTGATCACTTCTCCATTGCCTACATTTTTTGATTCCATAGCAAGAAGGTTCGCACGCACCACATCTCTCACATGCGTAAAATCACGCGTTTGCGTTCCATCTCCTGTAATCAAAAGTGGCTTTCTTTCTTTTTTGAGCAAAAGAAAACGCCCGATAACGAGAGCATAGGGTCCCGTCGGGTCCTGCCGCGATCCATACACATTGAAGTACCGCAGAGATACGGTCGAAAGTCCGTAGATAGCACTGAAAAGACGACAGTTAAGTTCACCAATATACTTTTGCAACGCATACGGAGAAATCGGATTCGCGGGCATATCTTCTCGAAGAGGCATTGCGTCAGTGTCGCCATATGCGGAACTTGATGCGGAGTAAATCACGCGCTTCACCCCAGCTTCTTTCGCCGCGATCAGCACGTTGAGTGTCCCCGTGACATTAATCTCACTTGTTTCCCGCGGATGCTCGATGGAATACTGTACGCGTGGAAGCGCCGCGAGATGAAAAACATAGTCAGCGCCTTTTACTATGGGTGCAATAGTCTCATAATCACAAATGCTTGCAACATGCAGAGTTGCCTTTGGATTGACGTTCTCCTTCTTGCCTTGAGAAAGATCATCAATTACCTGCACATCAAATCCCTTTTCAACGAGAGCATCCGTGAGATGCGATCCAATAAAACCCGCGCCACCGGTTACTACCGCTTTCATATACGTATTAAAACAGTATTCGTGTAACATGGTTACAAGATTGCAGCTTGAAACTTCGAGGTGAGCGGAGTAACATAACCTCATGCAAAAAGCTGAAAATTCTCAAAAAAACCAGTCACTACAATACGGAAACGAGAGCATTCCCATCGTTTTTGACAAGAGTCATCTGCTCACCATCGGCGAACGTCTCTATAGCACAAGCCTTGATCTTATCCGTGAACTCGTCTCGAACGCGTATGATGCCGACGCAACCGAAGTAGCGATTGAGATCAAACCGGATCGTATTACAGTCTCGGATAACGGAAGCGGTATGAACGAAGAGGATCTCCGTCGATATTTTACGATCGGCTCCCGCGGCAAGCGCCAGAACCCGCGTTCACCTCGTTTTCACCGTGAACGAATCGGTGAGTTTGGAATCGGTAAGTTTTCAGCGCTCACGCTCGCACGGCAGTTTGTTGTTGAAACACAGCACACTGAAAACAATTTTCGCGCTCGCGTTGTGTTCGATTGCGATGCGTGGGAACGTGATTCGGTTAATTGGCACCTGCCACTTGAGCGGCTTCCTTTGCTCTCCGGACAAGGCGGCAGCACCACGATCACTCTCCACAAACTCAAAAAGCCGCTTGAAGTAGCTCTTGTCATACGACACGTGCGCGAACGTTTGCCGATTGGCCGTCCTGACTTTATCGTTCTCGTCAACGGTTTTCCCGTCGAGCCGTCGCCCGTGTCCGGCAAACGCTTTCCCTTTGCATTTGAAACTCCGTACGGCCGGGCGCACGGCGAAATCATCCTTGCGACCTTACTACTTTCGAAACGTACGGTTGCAGAAGCGGGAATAACGATCCGTGTTAGAGGAGTAGCGGTGACAACGTCGCTCTTTGGCTTTGAGCAATCACGTGCGATCGGCCTCTCACGTTTGCGCGGAACACTTCACGCAGACTTTCTGCCAATCACCTCAAGTCGTGACAACATAATCGTCGAATCTCCTGAATTCCAAGCGGTTCACGGCCCCCTGCGGACAGAGATTAACAAAGTGCTTCGCGAAGCGCGCGAAAGCGCACTTGCAAAGGAAAATGTACAGGCATCGAGAGTTCTTAAAGACGCGCTCGATAAAATTGGTCGCGCCCTCAAGCGCAATCCGGAAGCGCTTGGCGAATATAGCGAAGAACCACCGCTCGGTGCAGAATCTGGAGATATGCCCGGCACAACAGAGAGCAGCGAGGAAGGATATTCAATCTCGAAGGCGCAGATTGTGGACTCGGGACCGCCGCATAGTATGATGCCACACAACAACAATAGTCTTGAAACGCCAGAAGGGAAGAAGGGAGCGCGCCGGCGTCATGTGGGACTTGCAAACCGCGCCATCATCCGCAAAATGCAGTTCCGTAATCTCGGCGTTATTTGCCAGATGGAGCGCTTTGGAGCCGATTCACCGCCAAGTGTTTTTGAAACCGGCATCATTTATATCAACATCGATCACCCCCTCTATCGCAAACAGCAGGAGAGTGATCAGCTGTTGCAGTTTTTTCTTACAACACTCATCGCAAAAGAGCTTTCGCTCAAAAAACACTCCCATGATGCCGCCGAAGCGTTTCGTCTCCAGCACGAAATTCTCACGGAAGCATTTCGTCATTTGAAAAAAATCTAAGAACCTATCCACGATCTTGCTTTCGAGATGAAATTTTCTGATTTTAGGCGAGACGAAGTCAAAAAATTCGAGGAATATCGAGATATTTCAAGAAATTTTTGACAAGTTGCAGCCAAAATCAGGAAATTTCAGGCCGAAATGAAGATCGTGGATAGGTTCTAACTCGCCAGACGTTCACGAACTTTTGCGATCACGTCTTCAATTTTCCAGTCGGTCTTTACAAGATAATCATATGCCCCATGACGTATTGACTCGGCAATTTTTTCGTTAGAATCAAGATTTGTAAGAACTATAATTTTAGCATTTTTACCCCACACATCTTTTCGTAATTTATCGAGCATCGTCATCCCATCCATCACGGGCATAATAATATCGAGCAAGATGAGATCTGGATGCTCGCGCAAAGCAACCTCCAGCCCTTCCTCGCCATTTTTTGCCGTACGTGTCGCAAAGTCTTCCTGTGTGAGTCCATCTACCAATACTCGAGAAAGCGACTCCTCGTCTTCTACAATAAGTATTGTTTTCTTGTTGTTGGCTCTCTCTTTGCTCATTACTGAAAGTATACACCAGTTTTCTTTCTTGGGAAATCAAACTTATAAACCACTTCGAGACAAAAGTGTCCGCACGGTGCGAAGGGCTATTTTTACATCAAGCATAAGAGAACGGTGCTTGATGTAATAGAGATCATACGAAAGTTTAATTTTTGTTGTGTCATATCCAACACCAAATTTCGGTGGAGCAGGCTGGAGAATTTGCGCCCAGCCCGAAAGTCCAGGCTTAATAAGGTGCCGCACATTATAGTAAGGAATTTCTTTTTCATATAATACTGCAAGATCAGGCAATTCAGGTCGCGGACCGATAAGCGAAATGTCACCAACAAAAACGCTCCAGAGCTGCGGCAGTTCGTCTATACGCGTCTTACGCAAAAAACTCCCAACGCGAGTAATTCGTTCATAGTTGCCTTCGAGCGCTGAAAATATGCCACCGCTATCAACCATCATCGTGCGGAATTTTCTAATCTGAATCCGCTTGTTATTTTTCCCCATCCTCTCCTGCACGATAAAAACAGGCCCGTGATCATCAAGCTTAATGAGCGCAAACACAAGCGGTACGAGTGGCAAAGCGATACTACCAAGAATAAGCGCGAGAAATATATCCATGCAACGCTTGAGAATATCATACATACGGCCATTTGACGACCATGAGATATTCTCGAAAAACCAACTATAGCCAACTAAAGAGAGCGGGACACGATCAAAAATATCTTCATAAATGCTCTGCATATCCACAAAGCGCACGCCGGAAAAAATAAGGTTATAAAAACGCGGAAGAACAGAGGACACTTTTCCATCCTTCATATCAAGAACAACGGTGCCAATTTTTTCCTTTCGAATACGTTGTATAAGTTCGTTCTGAAATGAAACATCAGAAAGTTTTTGCGGATCAATACTATCGAGAAATGTTAAACTATAACGCAAGTTATGGTTCACCTCGTTCCATAGTTCTTGCATTTCTTCTCCACTGCCAATAAGAAGCGCATCTTCTTTCTTCCGAATACCAAGAAGCGGATGGCCGTACATTCGCCAAATTAAAATACATAAGGAAGACACACACAAATAGATAAAAAGATTGATCTTCGGGGTAATACGCAAATAAGGAATAAAGTAAAAAAAACTTACTGCAATAATACTGTTTGCGATTTGAATATGGAGAATAGACGTCGGCAGAGAATTCCGCAAAAGCAAGGTATGTTTTCTGTATAAACCACCGATATAAAAAGCAAGAATCCATGCCCCAATAAGAATCGAAAACGGCAGAAGGTGCATGTTAAGCGCAACAGCGTCTGGCACTTTGAAATAGCGGATCAAGAGCATGATCCACAGCGCCGCAAAAAGCAGCACGACATCGCCTAAAAACAGGAGCAGGGGTTCCTTTGTGTTACGGATAGTCATTGTGCGTTGTTATTCACTACGTGACCTAAGATATACGGCACACTAGACTCCGTGTCAACCGTATGGTACTGTATCAAACATTCATATATGGCTTTGTAGAGCCGTATTATCACTATGAACTATCACCGAAAAAAGAAAATACTCTACGCCATTACCAAGTCAAACTGGGGCGGGGCACAACGCTATCTGTTTGATCTTGCCACAAACTTAAACCCAGAAACGGTAGACGTTATCGTGGCGCTTGGGGGCGCGGGCGAGCTCAAAAAACGCCTCGAGACAAACAACATTCGGTGCATTTCTCTTAAAAAACTCGAGCGCGATATCAACATTTTCAAAGAGATTTCTCTTTTTTTTACACTGCTCTCCCTCTACCGACGCGAGCGGCCCGATATCATTCATCTCAACAGTTCAAAGATCGGCGGTGTGGGATCTCTTGCTGGGCGGATATATAACCTTCTCTCACACCGCCCGGCAAAAATTATTTTTACCGCGCATGGTTGGGCATTTGAAGAAAACAGAAACAAGCTCGCAAAAACTATTATTTGGATAATTTCATGGATCACCGTCGCCTGCTCACACAAAACGATAGGGGTATCGAAGCATCAAAAAAAAACCAGAATGCCTTGGGTTTCACACAAGATTGTTACGATCCACAACGGTATAGAACCTGCCACTTACATGCGAAAAGAGGATGCAAGAAAAAAAATCATTGAAAATATCCCCGCTCTTTCGGCGTATGCTCGAACATTTCTCCTCAATCCAGAAACACCTTGGATTGGTACCATAGGCGAATTGCATCCGAACAAAGGATTTCCGTACGCTCTCCACGCGATCAACACGCTCACAGCAACACTCCCGAACATAGCGTACATCATCATCGGCGATGGAGAACAGCGCGATAGCATTCTGCAATACATACAAAGTAAGAGTCTTCATGGTCATGCGTTTCTTGTCGGATATATACCACACGCCGAGAACTATGTTCAAGCGTTTGATATTTTCTTACTTCCATCCATCAAAGAAGGTTTCCCGTATGTTATCCTTGAAAGCGCCCGTGCTCGTATACCGATCATCGCAACAGCAATTGGTGGCATCCCGGAAATTATTGAGCACAAACACTCCGGCATGCTTGCTCGACCTCAAAATAGCGAAGACATACAAGAAAACATCAGGTACATGCTTGCAGAGCAATATCGCCGAGAAAAAATGGCGGATGCATTATATCGCAAAGTCACTAAGAACTTTGGAATCAAAAATATGCTCGAAAAAACATGGGGACTCTATCGCACTGTTTTGTTGAAACAGAAAAAGAATCAAAGTCCCTCATATTCTACAAGCGCCGCATTTCCTTCGTCGCGAAATCCGGCGCGGGAATAATTGCGCATGCCCATAAGAATTCCGAGGGATATAAACTCTGTGAGCACATGCGATCCGCCATAACTTAAAAAAGGCAACGGCGTGCCCGTCACCGGAAGCAGGCCGGTATTCATTCCTATGTGTATCACCAGATGACTCATGAGCATCGTTGCGCAGCCAACACCGAAAAGTACTTCAAAATTCGTGATCCCATGCAGCGCAATTGAAAAAATTCTCCAAAATACAATACCAAAAAGTATGAGAACAAAAACCACTCCGATAAATCCCCATTCCTCCGCGAATGCCGCAAAAATAAAATCCGTTTCATGCTCCGGCAGAAACTGTAATTTCGACTGCGTGCCAAAACCGAGCCCCTTGCCGAAAAACTCTCCCGAACCGACCGCTATCGTCGATTGATACGCATGGTACCCGGTTCCCTGTATGTCCGTAAGCGGATGAATAAAACTCAAAATTCTTTTCTTCTGATATTCCTCAAAAACAGAAGTCCACAGAAGAGCAAACGAGGCGAGGCCGACAAAAAAAACTATTGCAAGATGCTTTTTTGATATACCCGAAACAAGCACCATGCCAAGCCAGATCGAAAAAATAATAAGGGAAGAACCAAAGTCCGGCTGCAAAAAGATGAGGGTAAATAGTGTAAAGGCATAAAATCCAGACAACAGGATATGGCGAACATTTGCTATTTCAACATGTCGTCGAGAAAAATATTTTGCCAGAATGAGAATAAGAACGATCTTCACCGGATCGGTTGGTTGAAATGAAAAAAAACCAAAATCTATCCAGCTGCGTGCGCCGTTAATAAATTTTCCAAATAACAATAGTGCAATGAGCATGCCACATGATGCAAGAAAAAGAACAACAAGAATTCCGCTTCTTTTAAGAAAACGAAAATCTACAAAACTAAAAATAAAGAAGCAGACGATACCGATGATTGCCCAAATAACTTGGCGTTCAAAAAAAGGGCTTTCGCCCACAAAAGAATTCATGGTGACTGCGCCTGCCGCAACAAGCATCAAGAAGAAAAATCGTAACCTCTCACACCTTCGGAAAATCCCCCACAATCCCCCTTTCATAAAGGGGGAAAAATCCTTGTCTCCTCCCTTTGCTAAAGGGAGGTTGGGAGGGATGTGGGCTCCTCCCTTTTTGAAAGGGAGGTTGGGAGGGATTTATTCATAGTCATGAGAGGTTACGAAAGATCATCGGGCGATCGCGGAACTATATCAATAACCGCCGGACCATGCTCGCAAATAGCCCCACCGATCTCTTTATATATCCCGTCGAGATCCTTTCTGTTCGGCGCTGCAAAATACTGCTCGCGAGCAGATGCAACAGATTCAAGAAACGCCCGACTCACTTTGTTTCCAAGACCAATAGTATATATATTTATACCGCTTTTCTTCGCAATCGCAGCTTGCTCGGCCGCATATATTTCTCCACCGGGTTCTTTGGGCGCATTCGCAATACCATCAGTCAAAACAACAAGTATCTTCCGTGCACCCTTTTGATGACGCTCGGAATTAAGTTCTTCTGCTGCAAGCCGCAACCCTTCGCCTAAATTTGTCGCACCGGTTTCAGCTTCGGGTGCTATGGTGAGAGCCACGAGAGTATTGTACGCTTCTTTGTGACGCGAACCAAGCGCTCGATTGAGCCGCGCTTCTTGGTCAAATGAAACCACGCCTACGCGGTCATCCTCTGCGAGACGCTTAATGAATGCGGCGGCGGCCGATTTTGCATCCGTAACCGGCTGCGGCGGATTTGCTCCGTCATCATTCATGCTTCCCGACATATCAAGCGCCATCATCACATCAACAGGTACGACACACGCTTCAAGCTGTTTTGCAAGCGGCATCGGCCATGTAAAAACGATATTCTTTTTTTCATTTGGCGCAAGTTCTTCGATCACCGTGCGTGAGGCTGCGATCGCATTGTTTCGCGCATCTGAAATAACCGCAACAACTTCAACATTACGCGCAGTTGAGATTGCGGTATTTTCAAGTATGGCGGAGAGTCGAGGAAGTGTCCCCGTATCATGCAAAACTTTATTGCTTATCAAAAGCGTACGTGGTTTAAGAGCGGCGCGTTTCCATTCGGCCTGATTTCCAAATTTGAGAAAAGCGCTTGTCGGAACGCCACCCCTCACGGAAAATCCTCCTTCAAAAATAAGAAAGGCTTGCTTGGGAAGCACAAATGTATTGCCACGCACCTCGGACACCAGTTGATTCGATTTGTCATATACCTCGAACGTGTATGGAATATTCGCTGTGCCTGCATCCGGGTTGAAATTTTCAACAGACGCCGCAATGCTGTATACATTTCCGCTCACATGAAATGGGCGGACCCAGTTTACCACAGGCAGAGAAAGTTTCTCCGAGCATAGCCGCTCGCATGGACCATCGCAGTCAATTCCCTCCTCGCCTTGATTTCGCTTGCTGTCAAAACAGGTTGGGGCGCGGTAGACGGATATAAATATCGGAATACCAATGACAAGAACCAGAAATATAAAAAACGTGCCGAAATAGAGAGCCTGTCTGCGTGTCTGCCAGGAGATCATGGTAGTTTTATGATAACATTCGAGTAAGGTGTCTCAAACGTACAGATAAGTATAACCTCTCAATATGAATAAATCCCTCCCAGCCTCCTTTCAAAAAGGGAGGAGTTCACATCCCTCCCAGCCTCCCAAGAACTTCCCCCTTTATGAAAGGGGGAATGAGGGGGATTTTCCGAAGATGCCAGAGATTACACACATAACGATTAGTCCTTGACCAGCTTTCCGTTTTGAAAAGTATACATGTGCCAATAACAGGCTACTAGTAATATTTAAGATTTAATGCCACTTAGCACCAAATTAACCATTTCTATTAGAATATCTTATCTTATATATCCTTATATGTAGGCATATTTGACAATATTTCTATTCTTGCTATCATAATAGCACTATTATGAATATACGCAGAACTATACAGGATGATATAGAAAAATCCTTATTTAAAGGAAAAGTCATTATCATCCAAGGCCCGAGACAAGTCGGCAAAACCACTCTTGCCAAAGAATTGATAAGAAAATACGGCAATGACAGAAGTTATATAAATTGCGATATCGTTGCCAATGCCAATGCTATGGCCACACAAAGCGCCACAGAGTTGCGCGATTTCTTGGGGAGTGGAAATTTCTTCGTCATTGACGAAGCACAAAGGGTGAAAAACATAGGACTCAATCTGAAAATCCTGGTCGATACGTATCCAGAGATCCAGATTGTCGCTACTGGATCATCAAGCTTCTCTTTGTCCGCTCAAGTCGGCGAGCCGTTGGTGGGAAGGATGTTTAAGTTTATACTCTACCCTTTTTCCTTGCGAGAAATGTTTAACACCAGTAAGCCGACCGAAGAAGATCTGGACAATCTTCTCGTATATGGAAGTTATCCGGATATCATCAGCGGCAAAGCGCAATCGAAGATTGATTATCTCACGCTCTTATCCAGCAATTTTCTTTATAAAGATATTGCCGGATTTGAAGAAATTAGAAAGCCGGAATTACTTCGAAACCTTGTGGAATTATTGGCGTATCAGCTCGGGAATGAGGTCTCGTACAATGAATTGGCCACAAAGCTTGGCGTGAGAAGAGAGACAGTATTGAGGTATATCTATATTCTTGAAGAAGCTTTCATAATATTCCGCCTCTATCCCTTCTCCAGAAATCTCCGCGGTGAAATTGGCAGGAAGAATAAAATTTACTTTTATGATCTGGGGATCAGAAACTCTATCATACGGGCATTTGATTCAGCGCAAAACAGAAATGACATCGGGGCTTTATGGGAAAATTTCTGCGTCATTGAGAGGAAGAAGCAGATTCAAGACAGGCATTGGTACCGCGGGACATATTTCTGGCGCACTACCAGCAAAAAGGACATTGATTATATCGAAGACTACGACGGCTCTCTCTATGCGTATGAATTCAAATGGCGAAGCAATGAATATACCATACCGAAAGAATTCATGAACGCCTATCCCGGGAGCAGTGCCATAATAATCAACAAGTCAAATTACCTTGAGTGGCTGACGTGACGATTTTCAATAGATACCAGCAGACACATAAACGAGATTGTACATGCTTGTCATTGTGGTCCGCCAGCTGGCGGAGAAGCCCGAAGCAATCCAGGATTTTGTCATTTTATTCTGGATTGCTTCGGGCTTCGCCCTCGCAATATGATCGAGTTATATATGTTTACTGGTAAATTCTGGGTAGTTACATTTGCGTAACTGTTCAAGATCCTCATTTGACCAGTTTTCCGTTTTCAAAATTATACATGTGCCAATATATGCCCTCGCTTGAACCTTGTTCGTTTATGTTAATAGTTCCGGATAGTCCAGCAAAATCTCTCGTTTGCAGTAAACTTTTCCGCAAAGAATCGACCGAAATACGCGAGGAATCTGTTTCTTTAATGATTTTAAGTAAAATGCTGACAGCATCGTGCGCTTGGAACACGGTCCACGGATGCGCTATTTCGCCCGGGTATTTTTCTTGATATCGGATCAAGAAATCTTGCGTAGAAGGGTTGCTGGCATCTGCCTGTGTAAACTGAAGAAGTCTGCTACCTTCAAGTGCGCCCTCCGACGTCGTTGCGGCTGTTGTATTGATCGCATAGAACATACCCTTCAAACCCTTTCCCCGAATCTCCTTCATCAACAAACCCGTCTCGGGATATCCAAGAAAAACAAAAGCATCGGGAGCGATTTTTTGTGCCAATGAAAGTTCGGCGTTTAATTCTTCACTGTCGATAGAAATATAGGGGCGCACCAAAGTAATGGTATTTTGTTTTTTCAATTTTTCTTGCAGTCCAAAGGCAACCGAAGGCATAAAATCATCAGCGGAATAAAAATAAATAATGACATTTTTATGATTGTGTAGTTTAAGATCGTCTGCAAGCGCTTCGCCTAATTCTTCACTTCTTTTTGCGATCAAAAATACGTTTCTGCTTAGCATGGATAGATAACGATCATTATCTATTGGATCGATAATTATGACACCATCAGAAGAAGCCTGCTGCGCTATGGGAAACAGAGCGCTGTACGTGCTGACAAACACCGCATCAACACCGCGCTTATTCACTATTTCATTATATTTTTCGAGTGATATTATAGCATTATAGCCATCATCTTCTGCAAAAAATTCAATCTCCGCTTGATTTCCATTGCGCGCATTATTGTGCTCATCGATCATCAGTCTAATAACATTGAGATTCTCTTGTCCAAAAAAACTTACCGGGCCAGAAAGTGGTCCTATCCATCCGATCTTGAGAGTTGCACCTTCATTTTTATCCGTTGACACAAAAGGCACGGTTTGCTTTTCA
>VMGT01000037.1 GCA_007376725.1 Parcubacteria group bacterium Greene1014_15
CACCCTCCCTTTCCATAAAGGGAGGAGTCCATATCCCTCCCACCCTCCCTTTCCGAAGGTGTGAGGGGTGTTACTGTTATTTTCCTTGACTTTTGGAGAGGTTTGCTGTACTATATGGACTAAATTTGACCCTCTGATAATAAAGGAGTCCAGTTGTTGTAATCTGTCTCTTATTTAGAAAATTATTTATATAGTCTCGTGTTTATGAAAAAAATATTGCGTTTTGTAGCTGTTTCGGGCCTAATATCAGCTCTCTTTTTGGGGAGCATGGGTGCGGCAACGGCAGCTCCATTGGTATCTGTTTTGGGAGAAGAGGAGGTAGTTAGTTTAGGCGGTGATGAGCAAGACGATCATCGTGCAACATCTGCCCGTCATGAACGCCGTGGTGGGCGTCATACGGACGATGAAGTCGTCATCAAAGTGCGCGGCGAAAAAGAGGCCCGCGTTCTTAAGGTGCCTGCGGGTGAAGTGGAGAACTATGTTGCTCTCTATCGCAGTCGCCATGGAGACATCGAATATGCCGAGCCGAACTATATTGCGACAAAATCGTGGGCGCCGAATGACTCTTTTTATGGATTCCAATGGAATTTTGATAATCCGGTGCATGGAGGCGTAGGAGCGGAAGAGGCGTGGACAGCACTTGGCGCTCCGGGAACACCGGGACAGGGCGCGATTGTCGCGGTTGTGGATACCGGTGTCGCGTATGAAAATGCCACGGTAAACTTTAAGAAATACTACCGAGCGCCCGATCTTGCGAATACCTGTTTTGTGCAGGGACATGATTTTGTCAATAATGACACGCATGCGAACGATGACGAATCGCACGGCACGCATGTTACGGGAACAATTGCGCAGAGCACGAACAATGCTTTAGGTGTTGCCGGACTTGCGTTCAAGACATGCGTCATGCCGGTGAAAGTTCTTGATCGGAATGGGTCTGGCACATACGCGAATGTTGCGGCAGGTATACGTTACGCGGCAGACAACGGAGCAAACGTCATCAATCTTTCTCTTGGCGGCCCGGTTCCCGGACAAGTTATCGAGGATGCCGTGGCGTATGCCTACGGAAAAGGTGTAACGGTTGTTGCGGCAAGTGGTAATGATAATGGTCCGGTGGGTTATCCAGCGGCGTATGATCAGTACGTGATTGCCGTCGGAGCGACACGCTACGACGAAGCTCGCGCACCGTATTCAAACTTTGGCACAAGTCTCGATATTGTCGCGCCGGGTGGCGACACCGCTGTTGATCAAAATGGTGACGGCTATGGCGACGGTATCTTGCAGCAAACATTCAATCCTTCGACAAAACAACTCAATGCGTTTGCTTACTATTTCTTCCAGGGTACGTCTATGGCAACCCCGCACGTTGCAGGTGCTGCGGCGCTGCTTGTTGCAGCTGGTGTTGCGACGACTCCCGACACTATTCGCACGGCTCTTGAAACGAGTGCAGATGATCTTGGAACTCTTGGCGCTGACACGACATACGGACATGGCTTGCTCAATATTCCTGCAGCGCTCGCGTTCTTGCCGGGTCCGGTTGATGCTCCTCCGAGTGTGTCACTTACTGCTCCGGCAAATGGCGCTATTGTATCAGGTCTCCTGCCGGTTTTAGCGACAGCTTCCGATGATATTGCGGTAGTTCGGGTTGACTTTCTCGTTGATGGAACTGTTATTGCCTCCGATGTGAGCGCTCCGTATGAAACCTCCTTTGATTCAACGTTGACAAGCGAAGGTAGTCACACCGTTGCGGCACAAGCATTTGATAGCATAAACCAAAGTTCTCTTGCGAGCGCTACGGTAACGGTAGACAATGTCAACGATGCTCCGGTCGCGAATGCGGGTATTGATCAAAGTGTTACGGATGTGAATGGCGATGGCATTGAAGCGGTTACGTTAAACGGCTCGGCCTCGTTTGATCCTAATGGCTCGATTGTGAGTTATGACTGGAGTACGTCCACGGGCCCAATTGGCTCGGGCGCGTCTCTTTTGACGACCCTTCCGATTGGTATACACACGATTACGCTTACCGTAACGGACAATCTCGGCGCTACGGCGACAGACACGGTACTTATTACCGTTGTCGCAGCTCCTGCCGAAATAGAAGTATTCAAAGATAGTTTTGAGGTGAGCGAATGGAACGGTCTTTGGACTGAAGACAGTCAGAATGATTGGTTCCGCTCGACACAGCGTGCGACAGCAGGAAGTTTTTCTGCGGAGGTAGATGGCTTTGCGTCTGATGCAGGCATCACATCAATACCGATCAATCTTCAGGGAAAAACAAATGCGACGGTCACATTCTCGTGGTTTATCGAGAAAAGTCTTGATACCGGCGAATACTTAGTATTTGATGTCTCAACAGATGGAGGAGTAACGTGGAGTGAATATGCCCGTCTGCGGGGCAATGTTGATGCCGAAGATGTATGGCAGAATAAGAGCTTTGATGTGAGCGGTATAAGTTCACTCATGATCCGCTTCCGGGGCAAGATGTCTGACTCGAACGAAGATGCGGATGTTGACAATGTCCTCGTCGTTGCAAAGTAATTTTGAAATGAAAACTACCCCGCTATCTGGCGGGGTAGTTTTCGTCTGTAAGTTCTATGCCTCTACGATATCTTTCATGGGGTAACGCTTTCCGCGAACTACCATGTTTACTTCGAGTGATCTCGCCTCGTAGAATTTTTTTATGAATGCCTGCGCAGCGCGCGTGTCAAAATCTGTGCAGGAATAGCAGTCGATACTAATGAACTTTCGCTTGGGGAACGTGTGAATGCTGATATGTGATTCCTGGATCATGACAAATCCAGAATAGCCGCCCGGGTCCTTCTTGTCGTTTGCGTCAGCGTGTACGACGACCGGCTCGATGAGCTTCTTCATGCCGAGCTGGCGTACAAGACTGTTTAGAAACTGAACTGATTTCGCGTTGCTGTTCAATACTTTACTGTCGCAACCGTACGCGTCAACGGTGATGTGGAGCCCAAAGTGCGGCTTCGAAAGTTCCTCTTTCATCGCATAAAAAATGATTAATTTTTTTAATAATGCATCTACTATAGTCCCCTCCGAAGATGTGTCAACTGTTAACATCTCTTTTTTCCTCCCACTTGGGAAAATTGTTGACGAACTCTTATTTATGAAGCGTAGTTTATTTGTCTGCGGTCTTTCTTTTGCATACAATGGGCGAGGGATGTATTCCATTGAATGGTCAAAAATATTCTCGACACAGGAGAGTTGTGATGCAAGAGCGGTCAGATTTTAGGACGCTGCTTTTTGCACTCTGTATGCGGTTTGTTGCCATCATGCTTGTGTGCGTGTTCGCGGAAAATATCGCGATATGGACGTATCTTCTGTCGCCATTCGGGACGGTCATTTCGATACCGCAATTTCTTTTTGCCGTGAAGATACTCTCTGCAACAGTCTTTCTTGCATTTGCGGGAGTTGTCGTTCTCGCGTTTCTTGAACAGGACTAATCACTCACTTTACGCAACTGTGCATTAGTGCATGAGAGTATCTATACTCGTCATTGCGAGGGCAAAGCCCGAAGCAATCGGAGAGTATCGTGACAAAATCCTAGATTGCTTCGGGCTTTGCCCTCGCAATGACGGAAAAAATATTCGTGATGTGTAAGGTGAGTTAATCACCAAGCCGGGCGTTGCCATCTGCGGCAATGTCCGGCTTTTGCGTGAGGAGATTTATATTATTCGCAAGGACGACATACGCGGCCATGCCGATCATGATGGCATTGTCGGTTGCAAGCTCGGGCGGCGGGACGCGAATTTCCGTCTCTGGATATGTGTCAGCAATGAGTTTTACGAGTGTCGAACGAATGTGTGTATTTGCCGAGACGCCGCCGCCAAGCACGAATGTGCGCGCGTGGGAAACTTCGAGCGCTTTTTTTACTTTCGCGCAGAGGACATCCGCGATAGCGTCTTCGAGTTCGCGCGCGAACGCGAGCGTGTGTGCTCGCGTCTGTTTTTCGATAGCGCGGAGAGCATAGAGGACGGCAGTTTTAAGACCGGAAAATGAAAAATCGAGATCGTTGCTTTTGATCATTGGCCGCGGCAGTGGTGCCGCGAGATATTTTTCTGTTGGGATTTTTCGTTCTCGCGCTTCGCGTGCAAGAGCGGAGATTTGTGGCCCACCAGGGTAGGGGAGTCCGAGCATGCGCGCCACTTTGTCGAATGCTTCTCCTGCAGCATCGTCGCGGGTCTCTCCGATCACTTTGAATGTTTTGAAATCTTTCATGAGAACCAGTTCGGTATGTCCTCCCGAGATAAGGAGCGCGAGCAGAGGAAACTCTATGTGATTGTGAGAGGTTTTCTGTTGCCGCATCACGCGCCATGTTGCGCTTATTTTAAAGAGGCCGGCTGCGATATGGCCATGCATGTGATTGACGGGGATAATGGGCAGATTCCAAACAAGCGCAAGCGCGCGCGCGAAATTGATGCCGACCCAGAGCGCAGGCGCGAGCCCTGGTCCGTAGGTGACGGCCAAGGCGTCTATGGGCGGCTTTTTAATGGTTGGGAGGACTTCGAGAACCTGTTCAAGAAGGAGTGGTTCACGCTCGAGAATTTCCATAAGCTGTTTTGAAAATACGGTATACATATCTCTGCGTGTTCTGTTGCGACTTCCGAGCATGCGTGCTTCCTTGAGCGCTTTACGAAGAAGTGGGACAAGATTTTTCGCATGTTCTCGTTTTGCGAGCGCAGGGAAAACGCCCCCGAACTCTTTGTGGATGTCGATCTGTGATATGAGCGCGTTTCCGCATACAAAAAAGCGCGGCCCTGTCGCACTGTCGAGTTTGCCGCGCGCATCAAGTATTGCTATGGCAGTTTCATCGCAGCTTGTTTCAATGGCAAGAATTTTCATAGACTACTATTCGTGAGTTTTTCGAAGACATCCGCAAGGATGATCTTATCAAGATCGATGAGCTTCTCTTCGGCAAGGTATTGCTCCTTCCTAAACCATTGCCCATAGTCTCCCTCAAGAATCGTAATCTGCTGTTCAAAATTGTCGGGTGCTCTGTGGCAAAAGGCGTGGAGGGAGTTTTCTCGATAGGCGCCAATATACGTCACATCTTCGGCGACATAGTCTAATTCCTCTTTTACTTCTCGCAGAAGAGCTTCTTTGGGTGTTTCATCACCCTCAATACCGCCACCAAAAAATCCGAAAAAATCTGGAAGGCGCGGAGCGTCTTTTGAGCGTCTTTGGAGGAAGACGGCATAGGCGCCATCTGCAGTGACGCGATATGGTATGAAACCCGCTGTGCGCCGATAGTTTGCCATGCAGAGAGTGTACAGAAGAGACCTTACCGACGCAAGACTGACGTCCGCAACGGTGGCTGCGGACGTTTCTCTTGGCTATTTTGCGCGATACAGAATCGAACGTGCCATATATTTAAGCTGAATCAGTAATTCTGGGTTGTCGAGGAAGACTCTTACAATGAGATACGTGTTGAGCAGAGGAATCCAGGGTGTGACGAAAAAATAGAGCAAGTCCAACTGGGAGAACGGATAGGACGGATTTCTGCCCATGCACGCAAAAATGATACGCGTGGTCGGATCATTTCTCGTGTCGCCGAGCACAAGATAACTTCCAATGACAGAAACAATATAGAGAATGACGAACGCACAAAGTGCAATGTGTGCCATGAGAACCTCCATACAATGTGAACCACGCAATCTTCTTAGAATGTATACGAGTGAGTTGATGAAAACAAGACCCGCCGTACTCGAAAAGTGCGGCGGGAGTATGTGTGTGTCTGTTTTAGACATACACATTTTTTTCTTCTTAATTCACATCGCCTTGTGTGTCGAGAAATTTCTTGTGCGCCCGCATCATCTCCTGATGGACAAATTGGGCGAATACGTCGAAATTCTCCTCGAGGTTCATAGCTGCTGTAAATGTATAAGAAAACAGAGTGTTAAGGCTATATGTAGCAGCAACATCCTTTTTTTGTTCTTCTGTAAGAGGCGCATCACTCAAACAGAATTTGATAGAGAGCTCCTCGGCAAAAGGATTGTTTCCGGTTTTTTCTTCCATGACATTAACAACGTGCTGTTTCTCTTCGGAGTCTGTATAGATGATTGTTTTCTGAAGGTACTCTCTTAAACGCGGGTCAAGCTTAGCTTGCATATGCATCCTCTTGATTCATTGTTCGAAGAATGTTAATCTCGCGGGCGAGATTTTCTCTTGCCCGCCGTTCATAGAGGTCACGGAATGGCGGATAGTGGAATAGCGCCTCCCTTTTGAGAAAGTTTTCGAGGATATCTGCCCGGCCGGCAGAAAATATTTCCCAAGAGAAATGATTTTTATACTCCTCCCTGATGTTCTTGCAGTACTCGAGATATTGTTTCCAGGGTTTTCCGAGGATTGAAAGGTCGATGTCGAGAAATATCTCCATATATGTGCGCGGAATATGTGGTATCTCAACAACCTGATGTCGCTTTGTCGCGACAATAAGTAGACACGTGGTTGTTGCAAATTCTCCGGAAAGTTTTGCCGCGGTGGCTACGCGCATTGATTCTATCGCGCTGCGCTGCTCGTTCCAGTCGCTCCCGATGTCATAGACGTAGTCGTGGAACCAGAGTGACCAAGAAAGTATGTACGGGTTGGGTACTTTATTCCAGACTGTTTCGAGCTGGTTGAGGCACTGATGAATGTGTCCGAGCGTGTGATAGTGGCGGTGTGGTTCGGAATACTGCTCGGCTATTCTTTGCCAGATGGCGGATGGGGAACCCCGAGCGTCAAGGTGTTTCCATGTTTGAAACCAACGCTGTTTGCAAATTTGAATATGCTCCATACGACGCTCCCGATATGAAATGGGATACAGCTTCGCTGTGTTGTCAATAATCTGTAGGGTACGGCCAACTGTAGGCCTACTTTATGAAAGCTTTTCCAAAATGAGTATACATGGCAAAAAGCTTGTTGACAAGTAGTTATAAATGTCCCATTGTTACTTTTGAATTGAACTTTGAATTATAGTTATCTTGATTTTTATGAGAGAACTGTAGTGTACATACACAGAAGGAGTATGGGTATGGGTATACGATTGCATATTCACCCAAAAGAACCGGGAATGACATGGAAAACTTTCTGCGAGACGATGGGTCCATACGCGATTGCGCTTGATGGGTACGTTGCGGGAGGACCGGAATATGACAAAAAAGGGCCTCGCGCAAGTTTCAATGATCATGAAAATGTCGATAGTTTTTCAACACGATCAACATGCGGACAAATATACTTTGCGATCAGGAGGGGTCTCTTTCGTAAGTTTAAAGATGAGCATGGGCAACCCCATGCCGATCTGTACATGAATGGATGTGATGAAGATATTGGTCTGTCATGTGTTCAACTGAAACATAGTGATCTCATTGAGCAAAAAAAGAGTCGCAGAGTTGATCCACAAGTGTATCAGCGTCTCTTCGAGCTCGTGATGATGGAAGATGCTCTCGATACGACCTGCGGCGCGTATCCGCTTCCCCTTGATTATCCAACACTCGAACGTGTCAACTGGGTCTTTGATCCATTCCATATCTTCAGGCTTGCCGGAAAAGTACAGGAGTTTGATGCGCACGCGTATCGGAAAATTATTGACACCATGGGTGAGCGCAGCATGGAATATATCCATGGCCGTGGAGGAAGAGTCGAACTTGATATGCGGTTTGAGGTGATCGGTGGCGGGCCCAACTGGTCGATGGTACGCAAGATTGGCGCGCAAGCCCGGACAGGAATGTTTGCGAAAGGGATCCATGCATATGTAATGGCGCAGCATCGGGGTACTGAACAGCGCTGGGATTATAGCCTCGGCCGAACCGGTATTTTTGATGATTTTGATTTACTGCGCATCTATCGGCTGCTCAATCAAGAAGAAGGTTTGGTTGGGAATCCCGATTGTTGGGGAGGAGGAAATACAAAAGGCGGCAGCGCTCGTTTCGCGGGAAGCAAGACCTTGCCTGCAAGAGTCGAGGAGATTATTAACAGGGAATGCACGTGCAGGGAAAAAAAGAGATAGAAAAAATACAGCCGCCCTTCGCGATATTCGCGAAGGGCGGACTTTTGTCTTGATTACTCTACGAACCGTACGCGTTCGCGCAGGTCCCCAAACTCTGGTGCACTGATTTCTCCCAAAATGAGCGCGCGGGCAATGGGAGCGGAGGCGCCCATGCGGCGAAGATCGAATACTATCTCTTTATCCCCGAAGTCTATATACTGCGCATGCGTCTCAAGTCCTTTTTTTGCCGCTGCTTGTGCCATGCTGCCTCCTTAAAGAGTTTTTGAGCAGGTCTCTCACTTTATTGAGAACTTCTTTACTAAACACATATCCATGATTCGTGCGGTAGTTTTTCCCCCACAGATCATCGGTAAATATGATGCCCATAAATTTTCTTGGACTTTTATATCGTGGGATCACATGCCCATGGAGATGTTTCGTTTCATTTCCGAGAAATGCAAAGTTGAGTAGATTTGGTTGAAAACAGTTATGCAAAGCTTTCTCAAGATTGCGTAGGGCAGTAAAGAGCTCCTGTTGTTCTTCGATTGTTGCGTCGGTAAGCGAGAGCGCATCACTGCGCTTGCACCAAATGACGCATCTGCCGAGATATCCCTGGTTAGGATGCAAATATATTGCCCAGTGATCGTACTCTGCGATGAGTAGGGTCGAATAATCTGTGCTCATGTACCTTCCCTCTTTACAACTATTTTGATATGAAGGCTAAGGCCTCGTTGATTAATAACTTGCCCGTTTCGCTTCCATATTTCCGCAATCTTTCATTTTTTCTCAATCACAAATCTTTCATCGTAGCTTGCTACGCCT
>VMGT01000038.1 GCA_007376725.1 Parcubacteria group bacterium Greene1014_15
AAATGTGCTGAAGGGGGAACTTATAGACGGTTTTGCCGTCGCTCATCATAACGCAATAAAGATCACCCTTTTGGTAGGTATTACGGACATTGTCCCGAATGACTGGCTCTGACTGGGTATAAAGGTGCACTTTTACTTGCATCAGAATTCCTCCTCGAAATTGGATACTAATGAACATGATAACAGAGGGGAAATATGAGCACAATAGTCGCGTGGCATTTTCTGTAATTCAACCAACTTAGTGGATGCGGAAGTGAAAAATGCCTTAAAATAAATAAAATCCCTGCGGTTGGTTATTGAAAAAGTAAAAGTGCCATGGGAAATAAGAAAAAATAAATTGTAGAAAAATATGAATGAAGATTTTAAAAACGCATATCCGAAAGTAGGTGTTGGGGTGATGATTGTGAAGGAGAGCAAGGTGTTGTTGCATAAGCGCAAGGGATCTCATGGTGAAGGCGAGTATGCATGGCCGGGTGGACACCTTGAGTATATGGAATCGCTTGAAGACTGTGTGCGCAGAGAGGTGCAGGAAGAGGCGGGAATAGAAATAAAGAATATCCGCTTTTTGCGTTTGGTAAATTTAAAGTCATATGCGCCAAAGCACTATCTTGATATAGGATTTGTCGCTGATTGGGCAAGCGGCGAACCGCGGATTATGGAGCCAGAAAAAAACGACGGCTGGGAATGGCATGAGATGGATGCTCTTCCTATCCCTCGCTTCAAAGCTCTTGATACCTACATAGAGGCGTATAAAACTGGTCGCGTATTCTGGGATGCTTAGTATGGAAAATAATATAGGACTTACGCAAATCACTTTCTTTGTCATTGCGAGCTCTTTGCGCGAAGCAATCCAGACTTATTCTTAGGCCTTACGAATTCTGGATTGCTTCGGAGTACATCACAGAGACGCTCACGTGCGTAGGTCATATAAAAAACAAATGTGTGCTATTGTGAGTCTTTCTCTGCAAGAAAATACTAACAACATTGTGCACGCATAAAAATTGTATGTTCGTAGAAGCTGTAAAAACACGTCTTTTGCATCCACCCAAGGACGATCTTCTTGAGGCAATTTCGGGATCAAAGATTTTTCTTCGTGAACGCGATGTTGTGGCCGTTACGTCAAAAGTTGTTTCGATATGGCAAGAAGATGTATTCCGCAAGAGAGCGTGGAAGACAAAGATGAACTGATCAAGCAAGAATCAGAACAGTATCTGGAACGTGAAAATGTGCCGGGGGAGTATGTTATTTTTACCTTAAAACAAAATCTTTTGGTGCCATCTGCGGGAATTGATGCAAGCAATGCTTCGGAACACTATATTCTTTGGCCGGAACGTGTCATGGAAACTGCGAGAGAGTTGTGCGCATGGTTCAAAAAAACATACAGCATTAAAGAGCTTGGCGTTATCATCACCGATTCTCATTCGACCCCGTTTCGTCGCGGCATAGTTGGCATTGGTCTTGCGTGGGCGGGTTTTGATCCTCTCTATGATTATCGGCAGACACCCGATTTATTCGGGCGCACACTTCTCATCAGTCAAACAAATGTTGCAGATTCCCTTGCCGCAACTGCGGTTCTTGCAATGGGTGAGGGAGATGAGCAGACGCCCCTTGCGGCGTTGCGTGATATCCCGCGGATATTTTTTACCGAGAACTATTCTTCCGTTCCGGGAAATTCTTTTGTTGTGCCCCTTGCAGAAGATATCTACGCGCCGTTTTATTCTAAAGTTTCTTGGAAAAAAGGAGGCCAATATCAACGTTGACAAGCCGCAAGGTGTCTGTATATCATTCGTGAATGATAATTGTGCTCAATTTCGGTTCGCAGTTTGCTCATCTTATAGCTCGGAGAATACGGGATCTCGGTGTGCGCGCCGAGATTTTTCGATATGACGTCGCACTTGCGGAAATCATGGTTTTGCGTCCGCAGGGGATTATACTTTCTGGCGGTCCTTCTTCTGTGTGTGCGAGTGTGCATCCGAGCGTGCCAAAAGAACTTTTTGAACTTGGAATTCCCGTACTCGGTATTTGTTACGGAGAACAACTTATGGCAAGAGTGTTAGGCGGTATGGTCGCGCAAGGAACAATACGGGAGTATGGCAAAGAAGAAGTTTCGATTCTCAAGCGGAGCGGTATTTTTAAGGAATTGAAAGCGAAGGAAACTGTATGGTTTTCTCATGGTGATGTTGTAACAGAATTACCGCCTGATTTTATGGTTACCGCGTCTACTTCTGCGGTGGGTATTGCCGCTTTTGCAAATTTAAAAAAGAAACTTTTCGGGGTCCAGTTTCATCCTGAAGTAAGCCATACCGTTCGCGGCAATGAGATACTCTCGCAGTTTATCTTTGAAATATGCAAAGCGCCGAAGGATTGGAGCATCAAGTCCGTGCAGGGGAAAATTTTGAACCATATTAAAGACATGGTGAAAGACACTCATGTGCTTATCGGCGTTTCGGGAGGTGTCGACTCTCTGGTTGCGGCGACTCTCCTCTACAAAGCTCTCGGAGATCAAGTTCATGCAGTTTTTGTGGATACCGGGATGCTCCGTGAAAACGAGGGAGCAGAGGTTGTTGCAAGTTTTGAACAGCAGCAGTTTAAGAATCTCGATGCGATCAACGCAAGTTCGCTGTTTCTCTCGCGCTTGCGTGGTATTCTTGATCCAGAAGAAAAGAGAAAAATAATAGGGCATACGTTTATAAATGTTTTTGAAAAGCACATACGCCGGACGCTCAAGGCGCATCCAATCAAGTTTTTTGCCCAAGGAACGATCTATCCCGACCGGATAGAGTCTGCACAGCCTTCGGCGCATGCATCTAAAATCAAGAGTCATCACAATCTTTCAATTCCGGATGCATTTGGTTTTTCAATCATCGAACCGCTGCGGGATTTGTATAAAGATGAAGTCCGCCGGCTCGGAGTTGCACTCGGACTTCCGAAAGAACTTTTGTATCGTCACCCATTTCCCGGTCCCGGACTCGGTGTTCGGATCGTCGGTGAAGTGACACGGGATCGGATTGCCCTTCTTTCGAGGGCAGATGCCATATTTCGAGAGGAACTTAAAACAAGTGGAGAATATGGAAAGATCTGGCAGGCGTTTGCGGCACTTTTGCCGATCAGAACGGTAGGGGTAATGGGGGATTCGCGCACGTATGAGTATATTATTGCGCTGCGGGCAGTAGACTCGATTGACGGCATGAGCGCGGACTGGCATCGTATGCCACCGGAACTGCTCCAGAACATAAGTAAAAGAATTACTCGAGAAGTTCGTGGCGTGAATCGCGTGCTTTATGATATTACTCAAAAACCTCCCGCTACCATTGAGTACGAATAAGTTATGGTTGAATACTCTCTTTTTTCTATGCTATGATGCTTGGTATATAAGCCTAAGCCGATAAAAAACTATCTCTTATGACTGAAATTAAAAAGAAAATATTAATTGTTGAAGACGATCCGACTCTTATGCGGTCGTTGCTCGATGTGTTTTCGATGGAACATTTTGAAATACTGACGGCCGTAGACGGGGAGAGCGCTCTTGAGATGATTATGAAAAATTCTCCCGACTTGGTGCTTCTCGATATCATTTTACCGAAGATGGATGGCATGATGCTTCTGCGCAAGCTACGGGCTGATGCGCGGTTTGTGAGTCTTCCCGTTATTATGCTTACCAACAAAGACGACATGGAGACGATTGGCGAGTCGATAGTAGGAGGAGTGCAGGACTTTCTCGTTAAGCACGAATGGAAACTGCAAGAAATTGTCGCTCGCGCCAAAGAGCGTCTTGGTGTGAAATAGTTTGAGCTTGTCCATGGAAACATCGGAATATACAGCGACCATTGGGCTTGAGATTCATGCCGAATTGAAAACACAGACAAAGATGTTTTGCAATTCGCGCAATGATCCCGATGAAAAGCAGCCCAATGTGAATGTGTGCCCGGTGTGCATGGGGCATCCTGGGACACTGCCGGTGATCAATAAAGATGCGGTGAAGCATGTGTTGCGAGTTGGTGCGGCGCTTGACGCAAAGCTCGCTGATTTTACAGAATTTGACCGAAAGAATTATTTTTATCCGGATCTTCCAAAAGGCTACCAGATCAGCCAATTCAAATATCCTCTGGTGAGCGGCGGCACACTTTGTGACATTGCTATTACTCGTATCCACCTTGAAGAAGATGCGGCACGTTCAAGCCACGGCGCCGATGGTTATAGTCTTGTGGATTATAACCGTGCGGGTGTTTGTCTCATGGAACTTGTGACGGAGCCTGTCATACACTCGGGCGCTGCGGCGGGAGCTTTTGCGCGTGAATTGCAGGCGCTCTTGCGCACCCTTGATGCAAGCGAGGCGAATATGGAAAAAGGTGAGATGCGTGTTGAAGCGAATATATCGGTGAGCAAAACTGACAAGCTTGGGACGAAGGTTGAGATTAAGAATCTGAATTCATTTCGGACGGTTGAGCGTGCTATAGCGTACGAAATAGAACGGCAGACACGGGCGCTTGAGAGCGGAGAAAAAATAAAACCGGAAACTCGCGGATGGGACGAAGGAAAACAAAAAACGTTTTCCCAGCGCGCAAAAGAAGAATCGCATGACTATCGCTATTTTCCTGATCCTGATTTGCCAAAGTTATATCTATCGGAGATTCCGGAATTTTCGGAAGAAGTTCTTCGCAAGAGGCTTCCTGAACTGCCTGCGGCGAAGCGCGAGCGGTACAGGCGTGAGTTTGGCATGAAGGCGGAAGATATTGAAGTGTTTGTTGTTGATAGTAATTTTGCTCTATTTTTTGAGAGTGTTGCCAAACGACTCGGAGATGACAAAAAAAAGATTGCATTGGCAGTGAATTATTGCACGTCAGATCTTGTCGGCCTCTCTCACGGGGAAATCAAAGCTTCTCTCTTTGAGCGAGTGACACCGGCATTTTTCATTGCGCTTATTGAGATGATTTCGGCGAACGAACTCTCTTCTCGAGGTGCAAAAAATATCCTTGAAATCATGCATCGAGACGGTGGCGATCCGCATGAAATTGCTCTTCGTGAAGGTTTGCTTCAGAGGAGTAATTCCAGCGAGCTTGAAGCTATTGCACGTCAGATCATGGAATCAAATCCGAGTGTAGTAGCAGAGGTGAAGGCAGGCAAAGCCGCCGCTCTGCAATTTCTCGTGGGTCAAGGTATGAAGGCAAGCAAGGGAGCAGCAAACCCTGCATTGCTCCAAGAACTTTTTAAAAAATTTCTTATAGGATAAAATCAAGATAATTCTCCTTGTGCATAACACTGAACACTGTGTTTGGATACGCTTCCCGCCAAGCGGAAGGGGCGACTGCACTCGAACTTTTCGAAAATTTGCACTCAATGGCAGCGAGCTCCCCGCCTGATTCTTTGATGATATCTATCTCTTGCCCACTATGGGTACGCCAGAAATAGTATTGGTCGAAAGCTCCCGTAACAGTTGTTTTTTTGAGGAGTTCCATAAAGATGAAATTTTCCCACAACGCTCCAACGTCATTGCGCAAACCGAGTCCGTTAAACTGGGAAATGACAGCATTGCGCACGCCGTTGTCCAAAAAATAATATTTAGCCTTTTTTGATATTTCGTTTCGAAGATTTCTTGAAAACCCTCTGACTTTGCGAATGATGAACATCTTTTCGAGCAGATCAAGATAACGTGCAACAGTTTTTGCATCTGTTTTTGCTATGCGAGCAATCTCATTTATGGAAACTTCGCCGCCGATTTGAAATGCCAGGCATTTTGCAACATCGAGAAGCGTATCCGGCGAACGTACTGCTTCGAGAGTAAGGGCATCCTTGAAAAGGTACGATGACACCAGTTCGGTGAGAATTTTTACCTTGCGTTCTCTGTCCGGTTCGTTCAAAACTTCCGGATATGATCCATAGATAAGAAAATTTTCGAGGGCCTGATCGAGCTCAAAACGGCTTCCTTCCATCTCCGCTTGAGACAAGGGAAGCAGTGTGAGTGTAAAGTGGCGGCCGGTGAGCGGTTCGCCAACCTTGTGGGAAAGATCGAACGACGAGGAGCCGGTTAGGATAATGTTTTTTTCGGGAAATGCATCGATCATCATTTTTGCGCCGATGCCGATAGATGGAATATATTGCGCTTCGTCAAGAGCAATAATTTCGTATGGCCGTGCAAAATCGAGTATTTTTGTCCTGCTTTCTGATTTGAAAAGCTCCCGAAGCTCGATGTCGTCTCCGGTAGAATAGTACGTTCTCCTGTCCGTCTGTGTCTTTAAATACGCCTCAACAAGGGTGGTCTTGCCCACTCTTCGGGGTCCATAGAGTACGAGAACTCTTTTAGGCTCTACAGCACTTCTGATCTCTTGTTTTCTCTTGAATTTCATATAATATATAGTATCATACTACCGCAAATTAAGTCAAATATGCAATACACACTGCCCCAATCACAATCATGCTTCTGCAGCTTCTATTTGCCGATTTTGTAGAGCCGTTTGATTTCATCGGGGGAGAGCAGGCGGTTATAAATGCGGATGTCGTCAATGAACCCATCAAAAGTATGTGCGCCATTTGATCTGCCTCCTACGCGAAAACCCAATGTCGCATCAGAAGCTAGAGCAACTCCGTTTGTTTGAGTAAAATAGGTTGTTTCCGAACCATTCACAAAAATATGCACATTGGTTGCCGTTACCGATCCGTCCCACGTGAATGCAATATGATTCCATTGATTAAGCGTAACAAAACTGCTCGCAGTAATCACATTTAAATTTGTTGTTCCGTTCTTGAGAAATTGAATTCTATTTGTTCCCGTGTTATCAAAGCTAAGCAACCATCTTCCTGTATCAGCTGCATCATCCTTCATCATTATTTTTCCAAGATCGGTTTCTCCTATCGTTCTTGGATATATCCATGCGCTCCCACTCAATCCTCCTCCGCCCTGCAGTTCAATATCGTCTAAAGAAGCAGCGGAACCCATATCAACACGATTATCCACCCCATCAAAATTGAGCGCCTGCCCAATCCTTCCATGCACGCGTCCTGTGCCTGAAGCTGTATTGTAAAAGGTGCCCGAATTATCGTTTCCAGATCTGTCGTACATTTTGTCTCCCGCTGTGTCCGGCCCGTCGAATGACCAGGAGCCGATTAAACCACTGGCCAGAGAGCCGTTGTACGCAGACTTGTTCACCGTGAACGTCCCTCCCATCTTGTAGAGTCGTTTGATTTCGTCGGGAGAGAGCACGCGGCTATAGAAACGCACATCATCAAGTTTGCCGCCCAAATAATTTATATCCTGTGTTCTGCCGATATCTAAATTGCTCGCATTCTCCGCAGTTGCTGTTGTTACAACAACGTGATACCAGCGTCCAGCCGTTATCGTGCTTGAGACAGCGCCATTAACATAAATCGTTGGGCTTGCAAATCCGGTAGCTGTTACTGTTCCGGCATTTGACCATATATAGTCTGTTGTGCCGGTGAGATTGACGAAGTATCCTGTTGTTGAGGTAGAGAGATACATCCAGAACGCAACTGAATTGACACTGCTTGGCCCAGTGCCGATGTCGGCGTAGTTGTTTCTTGTCCCACTAAACTCCAGTCCTTGACCAATGCGCCCGAAAGTTAATTTTGGCTCCTCGTATCGTATGACTACACGGCCAGGGTTGCCCGCAGTGCCATTTGCATTCGTGCCGCCCGCGCCTCCAACACCGGCTGTTCCAGTATAATCTTCGTTCGTATTACTTCCTGGCGTTGTGCCAGACCCGGCAGTTTCTGTCGTACTAATGCCGGTGACAAGATCAGAGCCGCCTCCACCTCCACCGGAGCCTTCTCCGTCGGCTGCTTCGCCTCCACCTCCACCAAATCTCCCGCCTCCGCCGCCACCACCACCGCTAGCGCCGACGTCAGCGCATTCCCTACATCCTCCTGCTCCACCTCCATTGGTTCCTCCGTTAGCTTCTGTTCCGGTGGTGGAGCCATTGACGCCGTCACCTCCGCCACCTCCGGTATTTGCGGAACCGGTCGCGCCATCAGCACGGGTGGAACTTCCAGAACCTCCGGCGCCTCCCGCAGAAGTTGTCCCGCCATCACCGAAGTCTCCAACACCAGCGCCGCCGCTGCCAGCTGTTCCATTAACACCGCTCGCGCCACCCCCGGCGCCTCCGGCGCCGCCATTTTCACCCGCGCCTTGTCCTCCGCCACCGCCACCGCCACCGCCACCGCCTTGTATGAGAAATGTACTGCTCCGCAAAACCGCGGAATACCCTCCGCCTCCGCCACCGGCGCCAGCGGTAGGAGCACCACCGCCCGTGCCTCCGCCCCCTCCTCCGCCAACGCGAACAGTCAATGTTTCTCCGGGAGTTACCGAGATATCAGCGTTCGCAAAACCGCCTCCACCGCCGGCGCCGCCTGTGGGGCTTGTTGCAGCGCCGCCTCCGCCTCCGCCTCCGCCCCACACCTTCATCTTGATGGAGCTTACATTACCGGGAACAGTGAATGTGGTTTCGCCGGCGCTCGTAAAAACGAGTGTGGTTGTGCTCGTTCGTATTGTTCCATTATTTCGCTGTCCCGATCTGTCAAGCGTTCTGTTCGTCGCCATATCTGGTCCATCAAACGACCATGAGCCAACGAGATCGCGAGAAAGAGATTCGTTGTACGCAGGCTTGTTCACGGTGAACGTCCCTCCCATCTTGTAGAGCCGTTTGATTTCGTCGGGAGAGAGCACGCGGCTGTAGAAACGCACATCATCAAGTTTGCCGCCAAGATAATTGACATCTGTTGTTCTGCCGATATCTAAATTGCTTGCATTCTCCGCAGTAGCTGTTGTTACGACAACATGATACCATCGCGCAGCGGTGATCGTGCTTGAGACGGCGCCATTCACATAGATAGTTGGACTGGTAAATCCGGTGGCAGTTATTGTTCCGGCGCTTGACCATATATAGTCTGTTGTGCCGGTGAGATTGACGAAGTATCCCGTTGTTGAGGTGGAAGTATAGACCCAAAATGAAACTGAATTAACACTGCTCGGGCCGGCGCCGATGTCTACGTAGTCATTTACTCCGTCAAAAGTGAGCGCCTGCCCGATCCTTCCATGCACGCGTCCCGTGCCCGTTGCCGTGCCGAGAAGTGTACCCGTATTGGCACTTCCCGACCTGTCATACATTTTGTCTCCCGCCATGTCCGGGCTGTCAAATGACCAGGAGCCAACAAGGTCGTTTGTTAAGCCGATGTAGAACGGACGCTGTATAATTGCGGCGGCGTGGGCGGTATGTGCAAGAACAAAAGAAAGTACCACAACGAAAAAGAGAAGTACATAGTTGATTATATTTTGTTGTGGATAATGATTTGACATATAGAATGAATTTGCTATT
>VMGT01000039.1 GCA_007376725.1 Parcubacteria group bacterium Greene1014_15
TGTCGAGGTTAGAATGTTGTGCCAGAGTCATAATGGTTGTTGATTATACTTTTATGGCTCTAGTATAGCATTCTTTGCCTATCGTGATTCGGGTTATTGTATTAATCGTGACTGTCCCGATTAACCTGTCCCGATTAACCCGATCGTTCACATTGCTTCGGGACAGGGTGGCCAGAAACAAGAAAATATGCACCTACCAGAGAAGCGGCTCTGCAGATGATAATGGATGATAATGAGGATTAAGTACAATTATTTATTTAAACATATGTTATAATTATAACATAAATAATGCAAAAGAATTGTACTTATCCCCATTTCTTTACCCCATTTCTTTATCCCCATTTCCATTTCCATTTCCATCATTTCCATCCCCATTTCCATTCCCCATTTCCATTCCCCATTTCCATTCATTTCCATTTCCCCCATCCCCATTTCCCCCCATTTCCCCCGACAGTGCGCTTAAAATGCCACCGCGGGAGTTCTTCGAGCGCGAGAACGCGAAGAATCAATCTCTGAAACGACCTCCTTTTTCAACGTCCTGACCTGTATGAAGAAAATTAAAATTAAAAGACGTTGCGCATGGACGGGAGATGATGTTTTGATGCAGAAGTATCACGATACTGAATGGGGTGTTCGCACACTGGATGACCGCAAACTTTTTGAATTTCTTGTTCTCGAGAGCGCACAGGCTGGGTTAAGTTGGAGAACGGTTTTACATAAGAGAGAAAATTATCGGAAGGCTTTTGCGAACTTTGATCCTCAAAAAGTTGCCCGATTTACGTCAAACAAAGTAGCCTCGCTGCTTGCAGATGTGGGAATAATCAGAAACAAGGCGAAAATCGAAGCGGCGATCAACAATGCGAAATGTTTTCTTGAGGTGCAAAAAGAATTTGGATCGTTTTCAAAATACTCTTGGAAATTTGTGTGTGGAAAGCAGATTCGTCACACAATTAGAAAAATTTCAGATTTCCCCACCGTGATTTCCGAAGCGGTTGCATTTGCGGCTGATCTTAAAAAGCGCGGTTTTAAGTTTCTCGGGCCGACGATTATATATGCGCACATGCAAGCAGTCGGGATGGTTGATGACCACATGATAGGATGTTTTCGTCGAAAGGTTTACTATATAAATACTAAATGGAAATAGAGCGAGTGGTGATTATGAACCAAATACAGAGTACAGAAAAAAGTGTGGTGTCAAAAGAAAAACGTGTGACAATAACAGGCATTGAGAAAACAACTGCATGGGTTGGATCTATTTCGTCGCTTGTTTTCCATACGATCATTTTTGCCAGTTGCGCAATATTCGGTATTTTCGGACTTGTCAGATGGGACACAATTTTGCTTGTTGTGACGACGATTGTTTCGCTTGAGGCGATCTATCTTGCTATATTCATTCAGATGACGGTCAACGAACATTCAAGGGAACTCGATCAAGTGACCGAAGATGTGGAAGATATTCAGGAAGATATCGAGGAAATCAGTGAAGATGTGGAGGGTATTCAAGAAGACGTTGAGGATATCCAAGAAGATGTGGAAGAAATGAGCGAAGAAGAAAAAGCGGAAGACGAAGAAAAACGCCGCCATGCAGTAACGCTTGATCAACTGACACGGGATGTTCGGCGGGTTCTTGCAGACCTCGAAATGCTCAAAAGAGGGAAATAGGCTGAATACACCTGGTTGTTTTTGAAGTTACCTACAGTAAGGCCTCGTTGATTAATAACTTGCCCGTTTCGCTTCCATATTTCCGCAATCTTTCATTTTTTCTCAATCACAAATCTTTCATCGTAGCTTGCTACACCTCAAGATTTGTTCAATCGAAAAAATGAAATCTTACGGAAATCTGAAACCGAATCATGTCAAGTTATTAATCAACGAGGCCTAAGCGGGCGATTGAAGAAATGAAAAGTATCGTCAACAATTTGGCTGTTGAATATGAAGATCATGGAAGCGGATCCGTGATGCTTTTTTTGCATGGGTGGAAGGATACCCTTCATACATTCGATGGTTTATCGGAGGTTTTTTCGCGCACGCATCGCGTGATCGCACTCGATCTTCCCGGATTTGGGAAAAGTGAATTGCCAAAGAGCTCTTGGGGACTTGATGAGTATGTCGAGATTGTATGGGCTTTTAGTGAGAAGCTTGGTATTTCGGTCGATGTCATTGTTGGCCATTCATTCGGAGGACGAATCGCGATCAAGGGACTTTCGCAGGGACAACTGCGAGCGCACAAAGTTGTTTTGATTGCGTCAGCAGGTATCGCGCAAACGCACACGGCGCGTTCCCTCTTTTTTTCATTGGTCGCTAAAATTGGAAAATGGAGTACCTTCATTCCCCCACTTTGTTTTTGGAGAAAAACTTTGCGCAAAAAGTTATATGCGCTCACTGGCAGCGACTATATGCACGCTGGTCGGCTTAAAGAAACGTTTCTGCGCGTGGTGCGGGAAGACTTGAGTGAACAGGCGCGGAAGATATCGATTCCGGCGCTCTTGCTTTGGGGTGCGGAGGATACGGAGACTCCGGTTGCCGATGGAAAGAAATTTGCAGAACTCATCCACAATTCAAATCTGAAAATATTTTCAGATGCTGGCCATTTTGTTCACCAAGAAAAAACTACAGAGGTTATTGCAGCTATTAAAGAATTTATACAGTCATGAAACGCTTTTTTTCGCGATATCATCCGAGATTTATACGCTCGCTTGTGTATATGCTCCAAGCGAGTGAATACAACGTTCGCGATTATGTTGCGTGGCTCTCGCGTGTGGAAGACTTTACGTTAGTTGAAAAAAGAAGGCATATTGTGATTACCAAGAAGGCACGCATATTGCTTGTGACTGCGAGTGCGTGTCTGTTTGTTTTTTATGGAGCGGCGAGTGCAATGCTCTTTTTGTTTGAGTTTCCAAAAGGAATTATTTTATTTTCAGCAATTATTCTTTTTTCTCCCATAATTCTTCAATATGCAATTCTTGTTCCGTTGGTTCTTTTTCAGGTTTTTGTACAGAGGCCGATAACGCGGCAAAAAATAAAGCGCGCGCGTCAAAAATTAGAAAAACATCCCGCTATTAAAATTGGAATTGCGGGAAGTTTTGGGAAAACAAGTATGCGCGAAATTCTTAAAACGGTACTTACGGAAGGAAAGAAGGTTGCTGCTCCTGGAGGGAGTCATAATACACCTCTCGGTATAGCTGCATTTGTGGACACACTTAAGGGTGATGAGGAGGTTTTGATCTTTGAACTAGGGGAATATTATCCCGGAGATATTACTGCTCTTTGTAAAATGATTGATCCCGATATTGGAATTATTACAGGGGTTAACGAAGCACATCTTGAAAAGTTTGGCGACCTACATACGACGGCAAAAACTATTTTTGAATTAGCAGATTATCTCGGACATCGTCCGTTGTATGTGAATAGTGATAACGAAGAGGTAAAGAAATTTGCATCGAAGGATCACATTCTGTATGGCCGAGATGGTGTTGATCATCTTGCGGTTGAAAATCCTCATACCGATCTTTCTGGCACTTCATTTGTCCTGACACAGGAGTTGGTGCATATTAAGGTGCAAACAAAGCTTTTAGGACTTCATCATATCGGAGCGCTTTCTGCGGCCGCTGATATTGGAATTCGTTTGGGGTTAACTGTGGAAGAGATTGCGCGAGGCTTAGCTAAAACCGCTCCTTTTGATCATCGCCTTGAACCAAAAATAGATCAGTCGGGAGTTATAACTCTTGACGATAGCTATAATGGAAACCCCGATGGCGTTGCTGCTGTAATCGACTTTCTTGCCTCTCTTTCGGGGAAGCGAAGATTCTATGTGACTCCGGGGCTTGTTGAAATGGGCGCTCGAAAGGAAGAAGTGCATAGAGAAATCGGGAAAAGACTTGCCTTCGCAGGAATTGAGAAGGTGATATTGGTGCGTAATTCTGTCACGCAGTATATTGAGAAAGGGTTGCGAGAGAATAATTTTCAAGGAGAAGTGCTGTGGTATAACGATGCTCTCGCTGCTTTTACTGCTCTCCCCTATCTCACGGTTAAAGGAGATGTGGTGCTTTTGCAAAACGATTGGACGGATCAATATGCATAAATTACCATGAACAACAATAAAAAAACAGTTGCAGTTATATTTGGAGGCCGCAGCGCCGAACATGATATTTCTATTATCACTGCTCACACTCCTATCATTGAATCACTTCTTGCAAGCGGGAATTTTGATGTAGTTCCCATATATATCACAAAAGATGGGTCGTGGTATTCGGAATCTGCGATGAATAACATAGCGTACTTTCGAGGAGAGTATGCGGAACGATTGGTAACACAAAAGAAAGTGCACCTGCTTTTTGATAATGGCCTAAAATTGATTTGGCCGGGATTTCGGCAAAAAATAGTTTCAATAGATGTTGTTTTTCCCGCCATGCACGGTACCTACGGCGAAGATGGCTCTCTCATGGGATTGTTACGCATGGCGAATGTACCATTTGTGGGATGTGATATTTTTGCATCTGCGGTAGCGATGGATAAGGTGCTCACGAAGCAAGTTATTTCTGCGGAAGGAGTGCCTGTTGTTCCGTATGTGTGGTTTACACGATCAGATTGGGAAAACGAACAAACAATATGGAGAGATGCGATATCAAAATTACACTGGCCGCTGTTTGTGAAGCCGGTGCATCTTGGTTCAAGCATTGGAATTGCAAAAGTAAAAAATGAGAAGGAGCTTGAACAAGCGATTGAGGTTGCTTTTCATTACGACAACAAAGCGCTTGTTGAAGAGAGTATAGAAAATCTCATTGAGGTGACACTGCCGATCATGGGAAATGACGAACTGCGACTGGCAGAAATCGAACGGCCGATGAACAAGAGCGAGTTTTTTGATTTCAACGACAAATATATTTCTGGAAATAAAAAGAGCGGGGGGGTGAATAATCAATATAGTGAAATACCGGCGAATATCAACAGGGACTTAGTAGAAAAAGTGAAGGAGTTCGGAAAAAAGACATACCGCGTGCTTGGATGCGAAGGCATTGCGCGGATAGATTTTCTGATTGATAGCCAGTCGAAAAATGTCTATGTGAATGAGGTGAATACACTTCCTGGTAGTCTTTACCATCACAACTGGCGGAAGGCAGGAGTTTCAGGTGTCGAGCTTGTGACAAAACTTATTACCCTTGCCTTTAAACGTTTTGAGAGAGATCAAAATACGACATATACATTTAGTTCTGATATACTCCGCAAAGTTGGGGGTCCAAAAAAGAATTGACCCTGCGTTCGCGAGAGAGCGCAGGGTCGTTGTTCTAGTGGTGTTCTATGCTGTACCCAGGAAACGCTTTCTGGAGCAATGCAACGGTTCGGTCAGGATCGCTATCCATCCCAAAATAATCACTGGTACCGAAGATCGATATCTGTTTTCCAGGATAGGCTTCGTGTGTGAATCTATCCTCCCACGGTTCATGGTAGATACTTATGTAACCGCCGCCATGATAACGGATATTGATACTTCTACCCACTTCTTTTTCTAGCCTGGTAGCGATAATTTTGTGACTGTCAGAATAGTCTGCCCGAACAATAAACTTTTTGTTGCCGTCGGCACCAGTAAGCTCGGCAACAAGATACTTGTAACCATCTGAAGACACGATTTTCACAGCCGGGATTTCAGAGAGTGTCATCGTGTACTACCCCTTCTTTTGGGTTTGCGAGTTAAGAAAAGCGCGCTAGATTACTCGCAAGATGATAACATGAATTGATAAAGAAGTCAAATTTCACAAAAAAATCACCAAAAGGTGATTTTTTTGTTGCAAGGCTATCTTATCGGGGTGCCGAGATTCGAACTCGGGTCACGCGAACCCGAATCGCGCATACTACCGCTGTACTACACCCCGTTAATTTTTCTCTGTCATTCCCGCGAAGGCGGGAATCTAGACCGATACTGCATACTCTGGATTCCCGCCTCCGCGAGAATGGCACTTAGGAACCCATTCAAAATAATTTCCTCACTTCGCACACATTATGCACCAATCTACAACACTTCTTCGGTCGCAAACTGTTCATCGTACACATAGTACGCTCCGGGCCGCATCCACCCCATGGATGTATACTACCGTTATACTACACTCCGTAACGGCGAAATAATTGCCTTTGAATATAGATTGCTATATTGTTGCATAGGATGAAAATTATATGCAAGGGGGTTGAGATGACACCATACGTTACGCAATTAATTGCTCGAGAAGATATTGCGCTTTTTGAAAAGATTCGAAGCGCCGTGCAGGCTTTTCCCGATATTGATCTCGGAAACGATGAAAACGGAGATCATATTATGCTCTCATGTCACATACTTGCACGGGCCATTGCACACATTTTTTCATTAACTTGCAGAGATGGATATTACTATCCGAATTATCAGCATTCGTGGGTTGAGACGATGTATGGAAATATTATTGATGTATACCCGGTTGGAGTAATCGGCGGCCCAATTCTTGTCCATGAGGATCCGATATGTTCTCCGAGTAGAAACTTATACATTCGCAAAGCGACGAAGCATATTTCGCAAGGGAGATTCAGTAAAGCATCTTTTCGTAGATCTGTTCGGTGTATAAGCACCCTACTTCGTGAGCAGTCGAAGTAATCGAACCACGCATTGACAACACTATCTGGCAGTAGCAGCGAGCGGAAGCAGTGAAAACTGCTTTCGTTTTGTGTATACTGTGCAATATGGAAAATACAACAGTAAAAATTATTAAAGTTTTCAATACATCCATAGAGAATGTATTTGAGGCGTGGACTAGTTCCGAACAAGTTGCCGAATGGTATGGTCCAGAGGGAATGATAAGCGATGTTCGGGAAATGGATGCTATTGAGGGCGGTGTTTATAATATTACCATGAAATCCGTTGACGGAAGCGCTCACGGTCTGCGAGGGAAATACAGAACTGTTGAATCTCCGAATAAGATCATTATGACGTGGCAATGGGAAAATCTCGATGCCTCGGGTATGATGCCGCCGGAAAGTTTAGTCACGGTTGATTTCAGAGTTCTTGATGAAGACAGGACTGAAGTGACTCTGACGCATGCAGGCTTACTGAATGAAGAAGATAAAAAGGCTCATGAGGAAGGGTGGAACAGTTCGTTTAAAAAATTAGGGGAATTGTTTCCATGAATTAGACCTCTTCGGAAAGTCATTTCGTTACGAAATTTTTGTTTTTCGAGTGAGACAAGGAATGCAAGTAAAATGATTCGACGGCGTACTGGTTGTACGGCGAGAATCATTTTACGAAGCATGACACAGTTGCAGCCGAAAAACAAAAATTGTAGTAGAAAGGACTTTCCGAAGAGGTCTATTGTCAAAAAGAGTTTTTGTAAAAAAGAAAACGGTTCGCGCTTTTTGCGCGAACCGTTTTCTTTTTGTCTCAATCTCTCAATGAGAGATTGGCTTAGAAATTATCATCATTGCCACCAAAGTCACCGCGACCGCCACGCTTACCGCCGAAATCATTTCCGCGTTCGCGTGGAGGGCGTGCCTCGTTGACCGTAATGCTTCTTCCACCCATATCAACGCCGTTGAATTTCTCAATTGCTTTTTGAGCTTCATCGTCAGCTGACATCTCGACGAAACCAAATCCCTTGCTTCGGCCACTGAACTTGTCAGTGATCACTGAAGCGGACACAACCGTTCCGACGCTCGAGAATTGCTCTCGAAGATCATCATCGGTTGTGTTGTACGGAAGGTTCCCTACGTAAAGTTTCTTCTGCATATCCGTTATCCAATACTACAAAACCACTTATTTCCTAAAACCTAAGAAACGTATGTCCTGAAATATCGTTAAACAACACAATTAACTTCATAACTCCTAACTTTCCCGACCTCGCACACCGCATACGGCGTACTCTATCCTGCTTGAATGTTCTTCAAAGGATTAACGATAGGATAAGTACAGTATACACTATATATATAAAAAAACAAGTGTGAGTCTTGTCCAATCGCAAATGTCCTCTATATCCTTTTTCAGGGGATATTTGCGATTGGACAAGATTGCTGCTTGACAATTTTGTGTTTTTACGACAGTTTTACTTAAGACGTTCAAAGTATTGTGTGCACTTTATATCCGTACAGTATGACGTATCGTAGCTTATGAACAAAATACAAAAGGAGAAGAGTGATGTCAGGACTACCGTGGGAACTTCGTCGTCGTGGTCTCAAAGACGCGGCGCAACACGATAAACGTGTGAGAGAGGCTATTCGAAAAAATCTGCGGGAATTGATTGCCGAGGAGGCGATCATCACATCTGACGGCAATAAGCGGATCAGAATCCCCCTTCGTTATTTGGAACAGTACCGGTTCAAATACGGGAACCCGCAGCAAGGGGTTGGCCAGGGACCCGGTCAACCTGGTGATGTGATCGCAAGACGCGTCGGAGACGGGACCAGTCCAGGAGACGGCACGCCCGGTGACCAGCCAGGCGAACATACCTACGAAGTCGAGGTTTCTCTCGAAGAACTGACCCAGATGATGCTTGCAGATTTGAGTCTGCCTTGGCTTGAAGAAAAGGCCCGAAGAGAGATTAGAACAAAGACACTTGAATGGACCAATGAGCGCCGCACTGGTTCACCGGGGAATTTGAAAAAAAGAAAGTCACTGCTCAAGAATATCGTGCGCAACGCTGCCAGAGGCAATCCAGCTAAGGTTGCCAATCTTGATGAGGCAGATCTTCGTTTCCGGGCATGGGACGAAAAAGAAGAGGTCCACGCCAACGCCGCAGTCTATATGCTGATGGACTGTAGCGGCTCCATGACCACCGGCAAAAAATATATTGCCAAAAGCTTTTTTTTCTGGATGGTGCGCTTTCTGCGCCTTAAGTATCGCACGGTCGAGACAGTGTTCATCGCGCACGATGTTGATGCACAAGTGGTACCCGAGGAGGATTTCTTTGCACTCTCGAACAGTGGCGGCACGCGCTGTTCATCAGCGTATCAGGTGGCGCTTGAACATTTATTGAAGAAGCATCCGTCGGCAGGCTGGAACAACTATCTGTTTCATTTTTCAGACGGAGACAATTTACCGAGTGATAACCTCACCTGCAAGACGCTCATCGAAACGCTCCTTGGCCATTGTAACATGGTCGGCTATGGCGAAATCCGTTACGGAGATGACTCAAGTTTCTATGGCTGGATTGGTCAGACTTCGTATACCCCCCCGAGCTCATTGCAAGGCATTCTCAAGGAGATCAAGCATCCCCGACTTGTGGTCGCAACAATCACTAACAAGGATGAGTTGCATCCGACTCTCATCAAATTTCTTGAGGCGGATAAAGTGGTGAAAGCATAGCAGAATCCACAAAGATGCAGTCACATCGTGACTGCATCTTCTTCTTTTTGACATGCATCCGTACAAATTTTCAAATTTTTACTCTTTCGCGCATATGCGCATAGATTATCTCGCTATACCAGCGTTTTGTGTTTTAGAACCAATCCACGATCTAAGAGCTTATTTTGCTTTGTATTTGGCGATTAGATTGTGGATTGGTTCTTAGGCCTACAAATATGGGATTTTTGGAATTTATGGTGGAAAAATTGAAAAGCAGTGGTAAAAAAGCTTGACAATTTTGCGTTTTTACGACAGTTTTAAATAAGATTTTTTGGTCGTTGATTTTTAGTCACTTTAGTGATAAACACGAGCGTGGCTACAGAAAAACTCGCATTGCGCATTGTTTGTGCGTCTTGTGGCGCAAGGAAAGAAAAAAATGGACATTTTTGCAAAGATTGATGCTCATCTACAGCACCACACGATGGAAAATTGGGAAGGGACGTTTCGAGATTATTTGGGCCTCGTGATTAAACAGCCGTCTCTTGCAGAGCGGGCGCATGCACGGCTCTACAACATGATCAAGGCGGCTGGCGTACGAGTTGATGATGAAGGGAAAGAACACTACGCTTTTTTTGAGCGCGATTTGTATGGTATCGACGAACCGCTCGCACGCGTGGTGGAGTACTTCAAAGCCGCGGCGATGGGGTCTGACGTTGGTCGCCGAATCCTTCTGCTCTACGGCCCTCCCTCCTCTGGCAAAAGTCAGTTCGTTATCCTCCTCAAGCACGCGCTTGAAGAGTATACTCAAACCGTCGAAGGGGCAGTGTACGCTCTTGCAGAATGCCCACAGCATGAAGATCCCCTAAATCTTCTGCCGCATGAGTTGCGTCGAGATTTTCAGGAAGAGACCAGTATTCAGATCGAAGGAGAACTCTGTCCGCTGTGTGCGCTCAATCTCCGGGAAAAGTACAAAGGGGACGTCTATAGCGTACCAGTCAAACGCATTTTTTTCTCCGAAAGAGAGCGTGTAGGAGTTGGTACCTTTGTGCCCTCGGATCCAAAATCCCAAGATATTTCCGAACTGGTGGGGTCGATTGACCTCTCCACCATTGGCAACTACGGCTCGGAGTCGGACCCGCGCGCGTACCGTTTTGATGGCGAGCTCAATATCGCGAATCGCGGTTTGATGGAATTCATTGAAATGCTCAAGGCAGACGAACGCTTTCTCTATGTTCTGCTCACACTTTCGCAAGAGAAGAACATCAAGACGGGGCGATTTCCGCTCATCTATGCCGATGAATGTGTCATTTCGCACACCAACGAAACCGAATTCAATGAATTCTTGGCCAACAAGAAGTCCGAGGCGCTTCATGACCGCATGATCATGATCCGTATTCCTTATAACTTGAAGGTGTCGCAGGAGGAGAGGATCTATCAAAAACTTCTGCGACAGACGAGCCTGCAGGGCATGCATCTTGCTCCGCATACACTTCGGGCGGCGGCAATTTTTGCCATCTTGTCGCGGTTGGAAGAGCCAAAGCAAGCAGGTTTAACATTGATCAAAAAGCTGAAACTCTATGACGGCGAGGACGTCGAGGGGTTCCGTCAAAAGGACATCAAGCTGATCCGTGAGCAAACTGAACGAGAGGGCATGGATGGTATTTCTCCACGCTTTATTATTAACCGTATTTCCACCTCACTCATCAAGCCGGACACCCGATGCATCAATCCGATAGATGTGTTGCGTGCTATCAAGGAGGGGATTGATCTACAAAGCCAGCTCAAAAAAGCCGACCGTGAAAGATATAACAATCTCATAGCTGATGCGAGACGGGAATATGACGAAATTGCTCGCAACGACGTGCAAAAGGCGTTCTTTGTTTCTTTTGAGCAGGAAGCTGTGACGTTGCTCGATAATTACTTGGATAACGTGGAAGCACATCTGGATCAGAAAAAACTTCTCGACCCGATTACCGGGGAAGAAGTGCCTGCGAATGAAAAGCTCATGCGTTCCATTGAAGAAAAGGTGCAGGTGCCCGAGCACGGCAAGGAGAGCTTCCGCAACGAGATCTTCCGCAAGGTGGCCATGGCGCATCGACGCAAGGAGAAGTTCGATTATACCACCCACGAAAAGCTGAAACAAGCGATTGAGAAGCAGCTCTTTGAGGAGCGTCGTGATACGATCAAACTAACCATTGCCTCGCGTAGTCCGGAAGCCGAACAGCTCCGTAAGCTCAACGAGGTGGTGGAGACGCTCGTTGCACGCGAAGGCTACTGTACAGAGTGCGCGAACGAGCTGCTTAAATATGTTAGCAGCTTGCTCGCGAGGGAAAAATAATCATGGCGGGTGGCATCTCATATGTTTTTACATGAAAATGCCGCCCGCTCTACCTTTACACGCACGGGGAGAATTCGTATGTTTGAAGACCGCGTTCTGGAACTTGAGGCTCTCGCTCGCGCGCAGGGCCTCGATTTTTTCACCACATCCTTTGAAGTTGTGCCGCATGACATTATGACCGAAGTTGCCGCCTATGGCTTGCCAACACGTGCGCGCCATTGGTCGTATGGCAAGGTATATCAGTCCCAACATCTTTACGGTACCATGGGTCTCTCGAAGATTTATGAGATTGTGCTCAACAGCGATCCTTGCCTGGCCTTTTTGTTGGACACTAATCCTGAAATAGCAAACCTTCTGGTTGCGGCGCATGTTTTCGGCCACGTTGATTTCTTTAAAAATAACGTGTCATTTGGCAATAGTAACCGCCAGATGGTCAACGATGCCGTAGCGCATGCCCTGCGCATTGATGTGTATATCGAGCGCTATGGACTCGAAACCGTTGAACATCTGATGGACATTGGTTTTGCCCTTGACCGGCATGTTGATTTTCACAAGGGCCTTACGCGGCAACCTTATCCGACACGGCAGGTAGTGGAAAAAGAACGTCCGACTCTGCCGTATGCGGATCTTTTGGACAAACCGGAGCGAAGCATTACGTACGAAATCGAAGGAGAACGTTTGCCTCCGCATCCGGAGCGCGACCTCTTGTGGTTCTTGATCACCTATGGCAAGCTCGAGAACTGGCAACGCGATGTGTTACAGATCATCCGCGAGGAATCGTACTACTTCTATCCGCAGTTTAACACCAAGATCCTCAATGAAGGCTGGGCGAGCTACTGGCATGCGGAACTCTTCAATCTCTATGATAACGTTACTCCGGATGAAATGATCGAGTTTGCCCGTCTGCACGCTGGTGTGGTGAATCCCGGCGGCCGTTTCCAGATCAATCCCTACTATCTCGGTTACACGATACTTGTGGATATTGAGAAACGTTTTGATGAGATGCATAAGGATGGAGAGTCCTCAATCACTGGTCGACAAAAGCTCTTCGAAGTTCGCGCGCAGGAAGACGATATCTCTTTTCTACGCAACTACCTAACGGTGGACCTCGTGAAAAAGCTTGATCTTTTTGCTTACGGCAGTGATTGCAAGCATCCTCCGGGTCAGAAATGTCCGGCTTGCGAGAATATTGTGATCACTGATCGCGAGCGTGATGCGGTGGTAGAGTCGTTACTTACGCCGCGCTATAATTACGGGATGCCAAAGATCGTCGTGTGCGATGTGGCCAATAACATACTGTACCTCGAACACCAGGATCGTACGACCACATTTCTCGATCGACGATTTGCTCATCAAACTCTCGCCTATATTGCCGAGATTTGGAAGCACCCTGTGCACATTCTGACGAGTGACGAATATCGGAAGGATACAAATTTAACTGCCTCATACTAGTACCTCATTAACCTAATTTTTTCGGCCAAAATCTCTCAATTTCGGCTACGACTGGTCAAAAATTTCTTGAAATATCTTGATATTCCTCGAAATTTTTGACTTCGTCTCGCTCGAAATTGAGAAATTTTCATCCGAAAAAATTAAATTAACGAGGTACTAGAGAGATGCGAAACGGACATGTCATTGCGACATGTCCGTTCTTTTTACACAGTGGCGGCAAGAGCAATAATATGCTCTAAAAACTGTTGAGGAGACATGCCTACAGCTTCAAGAGCATGTAGCATGAGTGATTTCTTAGTAAGCGACGGGAGCGTGTTGATTTCGAGCAGATAGATGCCGCGCTTGGGCGATACGATAAAATCGGCACGCGAATAGTGACGGAGTGCGAGGAGATCGTGCGCAATTTTTGCTGTTTCCTGAAGCTCGTGTTTTTCAGCATTTGAAAACCTTCCCGGGCAAATGTCGCGGCAAAAATTCACGTATTTTGCATCAAAATCATAAAAAGTTTTTTCTTTGGGAAGTATGACTTCAACCGGTGGAAGAGCGTAGGTACTCTGTCCACGAAAATTATTGATAACTCCGCAGGTCGCTTCCCTTCCTTCAATATACTCTTCAATCATAATCACATCGGAAAATAGGCGTGCTTGCAAAATGGCATCAACCAGAGCGTCGTAGGTGTTTATAACCGATATGCCCATAGAGGAACCTGCAGATGCAGGTTTTACCACGGAGGGGTGTGGAAATGTTCTCCAAACATCTCGTGCCCGTAGAAGCATGTCCTCTTCCGGGCGGATAAGCGTCGAAACGGGAGTTTTTATTCCGTGTTTTATAAACAAGTCTTTTGCAAGATGCTTATGCATACCAAGCGCTGATGCAAGAGCGCCTGAACCTGTGTAGGGAATGCCGTGCATATCAAGATATCGTTGCAGTTTACCATCCTCACCGAAATTACCGTGAAGCGCATTCCAAAGAATATCAATTTTTGCAAATACCTGCTCGGGTTTTTGCTCGATGCCGCCGACATGCCACGATCCATTGTTGTGTACAACAATGTCGATCGGAACATATTTTTCATCTAAAAGATTGTCGAGAACAGATTTTCCGGTCGCAAGAGAAATATCAAACATATTTTTCATCTAAAAGATTGTCGAGAACAGATTTTCCGGTCGCAAGAGAAATATCATATTCGCTGCTCGGCCCGCCGCGCAGCACCCCGACACGTGTTTTTCTCATGCATATATTTTAGCATACTACGTTCACGCAAACATATTTTTTGAACGTCGTTTTTGATGATACTTCAATGCAAATCGGTGTGCTTCACTGTTGCCAAGAAGAATTTCTTTTTTGTTATATTCTATGACTTTTTTATTGCCAAGAAATTTACTTGGTTTGTGTCGTTCGTCTTTGACGACAGACACGACCGAAATGTCTTTGACGTGGAGACTGTTCAGTACCCTTTCCGCCACATTCTTTTGAGCGACACCACCGTCCATGACGATAATGTCGGGCATCCCCCACTCGTTATGTTTGAACCTTCGTGTGAGTACTTCTTCGAGCGAGTGCGTATCGCTTCCTGATACGACGTTGCGCATACGAAACATCCTGTAATCACTTCTCTTGGCCATGCCATCTTCTATTACCGTCATCACGCCGACAGTATCCGTACCGCTGATGTGGGCTATGTCATATGCCTCGAGTCGAGTTTTTGTGCCACGTGGC
>VMGT01000040.1 GCA_007376725.1 Parcubacteria group bacterium Greene1014_15
AACTCCTCCCTTTTTGAAAGGGAGGATGGGAGGGATGTGAACTCCTCCCTTTTTGAAAGGGAGGATGGGAGGGATTTTGCTCGTCTGTTAACGTATATTGCTTGAAATTATTTCATCAATACTATATACTCTCGCGTATGAATACATCAAAAAATATAAAGCTAGCAATCATTTTTTTGATTGGCGCGCTCGTTGGTTTGATCGGATACTCTCGTTTTTTTGCCGTTTCGTCAACTGATCAAGGTTTGGTTATTGATGAAACAGTAGCCACGACGACGGAAACTGCAAAGCTTGGTGAGGCATTAGTAGAAATACAAGCTCCCGAAAAAAAAGTAACAAAACCGGTTGTTTCTTCTGCGAGCAAGAAAATAGTTAAAAAAGAAACACTTCCGCTTCCAAATCTTGATCGAATCGTTATCAATGCGAATATTTCTGACGATAAAAAGCAAGAATATACAGGAAGAATGAAAGATATTACAAACGCAATTCGAAAAGGTGAGCCTGAATATTCGCACTTACTCGAACTTGCATCGTATAGAAAACTTGTTGAGGATTATGTCGGAGCCGAAGAGATTTGGTTCTACATGACAAAGCTCTATCCTGATAACCGCTTGGCGTATGAAAATCTTGGTAATCTCTATCATTTCTATCAGCGTGACTATCCAAAAGCAGAAATAATGATGAAGAAGGCCATAGAGAGCGAAGTAGCGTACCCATATTCCTATATAAACCTATTCGAGCTGTATACACTCTCATACAAAGAAAAAGAGAGTCTTTCCGCGCAGACGCTTCTCGACGGTCTGCAGAAAACAGAGAGCAACCCACTCATAGCTGTTACACTTGCGCAATATTATATGGACAAGGGAAACAATGCTGGAGCAAAGACATATTTTGAAAAAGTTCTTGCTTTTTCAAAGGTAGCGAATGATCAAAGACTGGAAGCAATTGCAGTAGAGGGTCTTTCGAGACTATCTTCCACAACAGCACAGCAGTAAAAGCGTTCAAGGAATTATTCTGGTCTGCTTCGTCATTGCGAGCCCGTTGGGGCGTGGCAATCCAGTTCTTTAGAACCTATCCACTATCTAATGCCTAGACGAAATGTTCAAAATTCGTTGCGAAAATTGCGTATTGTGAGGAAGCATATGGGGAAGCTGACGAAAAAGACGCAATTTGCAGTAGAATTTTGGACATTTCGGCAGGCAAGCCCTATTTTGCTTTGTATTTTGCGATTAGATAGTGGATAGGTTCTTAGAGCTTATCCACAGACAAAAAACCACCCTCGCCAATTGGCAGGGGGGTGGTTTTTTGTTGGCACAAAAAGCAAATGCTCCCATTTATCCACAGCGTATTATTTTATTGTTGGTTGCGCAGTTGCTATAATTGTGAGCAAAGCACACAGAAGCTTTATGAGGGTTTCGCTCGGGTTTCTGTTGCTCTTTATGTAGGTCTATTTTTTATTAGCCTGGGTTTAAGTATGTTTCTTGCTTATGGTAACTATTATAAAACTGAAAAGTTTCTTTTCAGTGGCGCTCTCGGTACTGCTTTCGATGCTGTTTGTATATGTTGGTGTGTCGGCATCGACAACTATCAGTACAGATATCACAACTGATGGTGATACGACGATTGGTTCTGGTGCACGAGTCGGTACAGGTTCAACCGGCACACATCTCACCGCTCTCGCCGATGATTCCCTTTTTGTTGAGGGACAAGCTGAAGTTGACGGGACTGCATGGTTTGATGGTATTTTATACGCATCCTCAACACTCAACGTAACAGGTGCATCAAGCTTTGTCGGCAATGTTGGTATCGCAACAAACACGCCGGGAACAGTTCTCGGTGTCCAGGGACGCATTGTCTCTCTCGATCTCTTTACGGGGAATGTTATTGCCACGGGCACGGCAGAAGTTCGCGGCGTCTTTGCTTCATCCACGATGGGTTCCGCACTTAATGTTCAAGGACTTCTGTACGCATCGAGCTCGGCTTTTGTGGCGACAGACTTACTTACTGGTTCTCTTCTTATTGCAACAACAACCTCGAATGGACAAGCCGTAGAGGTTTCTGGTAACGCGATCTTTACTGGATCCGCAACCACTTCGTTGGTTGTTGACTCTACCGGTAGTGCAAAAGGAGGGTGTATCCAGTTGAAAGGGTCCGATAATATTTGGTATATGCTCTTCATCAAGCCAACATCGACGAGAAGCGTCAATCAAGAGGTGCTTGAAGTAAAACAGGGCGACTGCAGTTCAGCTTATGCTAACTAATGTACAAAAAAATGAAGCGTAAATTATTAATTTCTTTTTGCTTCACGCTCGCTGTCGTTTTGTTGCCGCTCACAAGCCATGCAGGAGACGATGTTTCGCTCAACGATTCGGTTTCGCTTTCAGTGAACGGCGCTGGTCTTACGGTTACATCCGGAGCGAAAATCAACAAAATTGTTGTGTCGGATGCAAGTTTTTCGACAACGATGTCTGGCACATCGACGATCAAGGTGACTTCAGGAGGCCGTAAAAAATTAACAGTGAGTCCGAGTAATATGGCTGCAAATTCGACCTGCACGTCGGACGAATCATCAGTAACCATAGGAGCATCTTCGACTGGAGATCCTGCTATAGCAACCGTTGATGTTTCAACTGATACGTGTAGTTCAGGCGCGAGTGGCACGGGTGGTGGTGGAGGCGTCGTCGGCGTGACAACAAGTGGAGGCTCAAGCCCCACTCCTCCGCCCCCCGCTTCGACTCCTACAGTAACAGTAGTACTATCCCCGACTCCGGCAACACCTCTTGATGCGGCAAGAATAGTGGCGGCTGCGACGGCAGCTCTCTCGAGTGCGCCGCCACCAGCTACGGGAGCTTTAACTGGCGGAACAGTAGTATCGGCGGTTTTTACGAAGAATCTTGGTCCCGGCGTAACGAGTCCCGATGTGAAGCGTCTCCAACAGCTGCTCAATTTTGACCCCGATACAAGGATTGCCGAGTCGGGCGTTGGCTCTTCAGGACATGAATCAGGCTATTATGGCGCTCTTACGGTTGCGGCTGTGCAGAAATTTCAGACAAAATATGGACTTGTAAGCGAAGGAACACCAAGTACTACTGGGTATGGTTCTCTCGGACCAAAGACTCGTGCAGCTCTTGAAATGTATCTCGGTGGGAATGTGACAGACATGCCTCTCATTTCCGCTCCTGTGGGAGCACCGATGCCTCTGCCGCCTCCGCCGCCAGTTGCCGGACCGGTCCCATCAAGCAGTGCTCCAATTGTGTATCTCACAAAAGCACTTGCAAAAGGTAAGACTCACCGCGATGTCAAGGCCCTTCAGCAAGTTCTCAATAGCGATTCAGATACGATGATCGCAGATTCTGGAACGGGATCTGCGGGAAATGAAACAGAGTACTTTGGCGCGATGACCGAAAAAGCGGTTCAAAAATTCCAGGAGAAGTATGACATAGCAGCTCCGGGCGACCCAGGCTACGGCGCTGTAGGACCTAAAACAAGAGCAAAGATCAATGAACTATTTGGCGGACAGCAAGGCAGTATGGAAGCAGAAGTATCCCCAATACCTGCGCCTGCACCGACTCCCGCGCCATCTGTGAGTGGATCTACGGACGACATACAGGCACAGATCAATGCGGCTCTCAAGAAGGTAGCAGATCTCCAGACGCAGATTACTACCAGCAGTGGGCAGACGACTCCTCCTCCCGCGCCCGCACCGACACCTGCACCACCTGCGGGAGCAGATACGTCGGCCATAGAGAAGCAGATTCAAGATGCAATGAAGAAAATCCAAGAAATTTCAGCACAGATCAAGGCTCAATCCTAGAATATCTATCTCTTAAGAAACAACCCCAGATGGGGTTGTTTCTTGTTGGATGCTATACTGGGTACATCATGCTTCAGCTTTTTAACAAGACATTTTGGAGATTTGCTCTTGGTTTCGTTGGCATACTTATTCTGGGACTTGGTGTGTTTCTTATCATCGGATACGCAGAGTACAATTCTCGTAGCCATGATGAAACTGCGCAGGTGAACAAAGAGCAGTCGCGTTGACAAAAAAAGACGGCCGTACTACCATGTCTGTGATTGGTCGAAGATAACAGGCGGCCGTATACGGCAGAAGTCCTGTTGAGACACAAGAAACCCATTTAGTTTGGACTTTCTAGTTTTATCCGGCCTAATCAGGTCGATTTTTTGTTAAATAGGACCTACGCATATGAGTGTCTTTGCGAGGTACTCCGAAGCAAACCAGAATTCGTAAGATCTAAGAAACTGTTCAAGATCTAATGTTTAACTGAAATGTTCAAATTTCGAGCGAAAATCATATATTTTGAGGAAGCATATCGAGATACGCTGACGAAAAAGAGATGATCATTTCAGTAAACAAGCATTGATTTTATTGATTATGATGCGGTTAGATCTTGAACAGTTTCTAAGCATTAAGTCTGGATTGCTTCGCGCAAAGCGCTCGCAATGACGAGAAGAATGTTTTGCGTAAGTCCTATTAAAATAGAAAAATATATGGCTATTACAAAACAAAAGAAAACAGAAATACTGCAAGATATTGAGGGAATTATCGATGGAGCGATCTCGATAGTGTTTGTGCGATTTACAGGGCTTGCTGTCGCAGAAACGACAGCAATGCGAAAAGGTCTTCGCGAAAAAGGTGTCGGTTATCGTGTTGCAAAAAAGACACTCATGAAGCGTGTTTTGAGCGACAGGCAATTTGCCGGTGAATTACCGGAGCTTGCGGGAGAAGTTGCTATCGCTTATGGAAATGATGCTCTTGCTCCTGCTCGCGAAGTGTATACGTTTGAGAAACAGTTCAAAGACAAGGTTGCGATTGTTGGGGGCATATTTGAAAACAAGTACATGAATGCCTCTGAAATGACTGTCATTGCGTCAATTCCGCCCCTGCAGGTACTTCGTAGTCAATTTGTGAATCTTATCAATTCACCGATCCAGCGCATTGTGACGGCGCTTGATAGAATTGCGGTCGCACGATCCTAATTATTCAAAATAAATATTCATTATGGAAACAACAACAGAAGCAATGGCCGGTGAGGAAGTAGTGATTCCGGCAAAGTTTAAGACACTTGTTGATGCGATCGACACCATGAGCGTCCTCGAGTTGCACGAACTTGTGAAACTACTCGAAAAGAAATTTGGCGTATCTGCGGCCGCAGTAGCAGTTGCAGGCCCTGCGGGTGCGGCCGCTTCCGCTGAAGCGGAGACGAAGATATCATTCAATGTTGAGCTTACTGCTGCTGGCGGTCAAAAGATTGCGGTTATTAAAGTAGTGAAGGCAGAACTCGGTCTTGGTCTCAAAGAAGCAAAGGATCTTGTGGAGGGCGCTCCCGCCATGCTCAAAGAGAATATGAAGAAAGAAGAGGCCGAAGCGCTCAAGAAGAAGATTGAGGAGGCTGGAGGCAAAGTCGAACTGAAATAACCTATAACACACAACTTACAACCCACAACCTACAATGAGAAAATGACTTGTTGTAGGTTGTGGGTTAACTCTGCTATAATTCTTCCACTATGGAAATTTTGGCTAAACTTTTTGGCAGTGTGGCAAAAGTAAAGATTATCAGGCTTTTTTTGTTCAATGCAGGAAGGGGATATGATTTCCATGATATTATATCCCGTGCAAAAATAACTCCGGAAGCGGCACGGCCAGAGATCAAAGAACTCGAAAGGGCGGGCTTGATTCGTCGTCGTATATTTTATAAATCAACCGTGGATAAGCACGGCGAGCCGACGACTGATCCAAAGAGGAAAGTTTCCGGCTGGATGCTTGACGAACGTTTTCCGTATCTAGAAGCAATGAATAAATTCTTTACGACAATTCCGCCCATGCAAAATAGACAGATACTTACTCGTCTTGCACAGACGGGAAAGATAAAACTTATTATCATCTCTGGTTTTTTTATACAGAACCCCAATAGCAGAGTAGATTTACTTGTTGTGGGAGATCACTTTCGTAATGCTGCGTTTGAAAGTACGATTGCTCGCATCGAATCAGACTTGGGAAAAGAAGTGAAATATGTTGCCCTCGAGACTGAAGAGTTCAACTATCGTCTTGGCATATACGATAAACTCATTCGGGATATTCTTGATTATCCTCACGTTGTTGTGATCGATAAAATCGGTATACAGCGTACCCCGGCGCCTTTCTTAGTGTAGTTGAGTTTGGGGTTATCCACATCTGTTTCTCAACGTGCGAAAGAAAGATGCTATGATACATAGCACATAGCATCTGTTTTTGGTGTGCGAAATTAGTAACCACAAGGTCGTTCTTTGGTCGTTATGGCCATCATTATTAAATTAAAATTATTGTTCAAGGGAAATGATTTCCCTCGTTTTGGCGTTCGTAAAACGTCATAAAATTTATGATTCTCGATACTTGGAGTCAGTTCTTTGCACGCGCGTTTCAGGAACTTGGAGTAGGAATTATTAGTTTCATCCCCGGGCTGTTTTTTGCCGTTATCGTTTTTATTGTTGGCTGGGTCGTGGGAATTGTTCTCGGGAAAGTAGTTACCCAAATTATTCGAGCGCTTCGCGTTGACAATGCTCTTCGAGGAGCGGGAGTGGAGGAAGTACTGCGGAGGGGCGGCTTTAATCTTGATGCGGGAAAATTTCTCGGCAGTCTGGTTGAGTGGTTTGTCATTGTTGTCTTTCTTGTAGCGTCCTTTGATGTTCTTGGATTGAGCCAGGTGAACACGTTTCTTCAGCAAGTGGTTATTCTTTACTTGCCTCGGGTCATTGTGGCAGTCTTCGTTCTCTTGGTTTCAGCCGTTATTGCAGAAACAATGCAAAGGATCGTTGTGGGTGCGTCTCGCGCAGCCGAGATAAAGCATTCGAACTTTCTTGGAAGTGTGACACGCTGGTCAATTTGGATTTTTGCTATTCTTACTGCTCTCTATCAGTTGGGCGTGGCGCAGGCGCTTATCCAGACATTTTTTACCGGTTTTGTCGTTGCTTTTGCTTTGGCAGTCGGTCTTGCGTTTGGACTTGGAGGGCAGGATGCGGCGGCAAAGTACCTTGCACACTTGAGTAGTGAGTTTTCGACGAAACCTAAGAAGTAGGTACTATTTGATCTAAAAACAAAAAGAGGCCTCTGTTGAGGCTTCTTTTTGTTTACTATGGTATTTTCAATCAGTTTGCACAAAAATCGTGTCAACCGACATACCCAAAGACACCGAAACTCTTCAAAACTCACACTGGTTGACACGTCTTGCAGAAAAGCTACTTTTTTGTATTGCGTTCTACGACTTCTCATTCAAAATCATTCTTCTATAATATAAGCATGGAAAGTTCTCCAAACGACGTGCGAGAAAAAACAAAAATCGATTTTTTCCGTAAGAAAAAAAGCCGCATTGTTGTTTGCATAGTCTTCGTTTTGATGCTTTTTTTTGCTTTGATAATGTTACTTTCAGACAGTGATATTTCTGTCACCCTTTCATTTAGGTCGCAGGGGCAACCGCAGATGATTGAACCAATCAATCCGGATTATGTAGTGCTTCCTTCGCCAACTTCCATTATTATGAGGCCACCAGAAAACGAAACATATCCTGTATCGGAAGCGCTAAAAGGGCAGGTATCTCATGACCAAAACGGCCCTAACCCTCTCCTTGGCCGCTGGCAAAAAGAAAAAGAAACAAGGCCCGCTCTACTAGAGTTTCTCGACGACCGCCTTTGCTTCAACTGGTCTTCACTCAATCAAAAAGACTATTTTTGTACGAAATATATTCCGTATCGGCTTTCTGGTGATACGCTCTTCCACGGGAACACACTGGGAACACGTTGGCGTATTGTTGGCGAGAAACTCGAAATGACCGAGCTTGCGTCCGGAACAAAGGAAGTCTATATACGGGTCTCCTTACCGTCAGAAAAACCCGACATATCACAGTTAACAGAAAAAGAACGCCAGACGATTTCCAGGACTACTCATGACCCCTATCGTGGTTTTAGTATCCAATACCCACCCCTTTTTGAAACGTTTAATCGTGTTTTTCAACCAATGCTTTTCAGGAATTTTCATTCGTGCTTAATGCCAGTAAATCACGAGGGAATTCCCGTGCGAGATTTTGCAACATCAAAATACGTCGAGGTATACCAGAATGAAGATGTCCGCGAGTGCGTACCGGTTTCTTTCCAAACATACTTTTCAGAGTATAAAAAAAATATTCCGTTACTCATCGAAACAATTCCAGTAAAAACAAAGGGTGGCCAGACTGCATATATTTTTCATCGAACCATGCCAAACTTCAATATCGACACCGGGATTACCACCAATGAATCTGACTACGAAATTTTTGTAGAGCTTCCGGCGGCATACATCGGAGAATACAGGGCTCTCAAATTCAACTATTATCCGCAAAGTATACGGGGAGGGCTCATCTGCGGCGACAATTTTTGCGACGCCAATGAGACGCAAGCATTTTGTCCATCTGACTGCAAGGAACAAAGGAACATAAAGAAACTAATCCAAGAAACATTCGCGACACTGACCTTTTCAGACCTCACGGTATTTTCAAAGAGAACTATTAAAACACCGATCGTAATGAACTGGAAAACATATGTAAACGAAGATTACAGTTTTTCAATTCAATATCCTGCCGAGTGGGAGGTCTACACTTTCCCGTACCCAAAAACAGTCGAGCAGTGGAAAGACTTTGGAAATTACACCGGATACAACCTTGTATCCATTGGGACCAAGCCCAACCCAGATTATCCCGAATGGCACGAAGGTTTTAGTCTTAGTATAGATGTTTCGAATCAATATGATATTTGGGGTGACTTTAGTGAAGAGTTTTTCAAAAAAATCGGCTTGTCAAATGTCGGGGATGAATCCAGAGTACAAGGAGTTTACGATAATCTGCTCGGCAAAAAGCACATCACCATTGGCGGAAGAGATGGTCTTGAGCAATTCGGTCTAGTGTTTGCTCAATATCTTTTTGACGTAGATGTTTACAATTCTGTTCGATACAATGATTTACTGTATCAAATAAACTGGAGATACGATTACGACACTCCCGCCGGAGTCCCGATCTACCAAAAGATGCGCGACTCTTTCAAGTTCATACCCGCCGGATCTTAAAGCCCGCTTTTTGCAGCAGAATTTTGGACATTTCGGCAGGCAAGCGATATTTTGCTTTGTATTTTGCGGTTAGATAGGAGATAAGCTCTTAAGGAGAACGAGAAATGGACTTCACATCGAAGATGCAACATCAGGGATGGTGCCTATCAGCTGAGCATGAGGCAATACGCACGAAAATTTGACACAGAGATAGCCAGTTAGGTATACTACCGAGACCTTTATGCAAAGCGAAAAAACGTTTTATTTCAAGCGTAGGAGTTGATGCGATCCTTAAGTGCGTTCTCACACTCCCACCGCTTGGAAGGCGGTTTTTTTCTTGCATAGAGGCACGACTGTTTTTTGACAACAGCAACCTGCCGCGACACGCAGATTCCCAATATGATGGGGTCTTTCCGGTGTTGCAGGCAGAAGAAGAAAAATGTAAGTAAAAATGTAAACAAAAACTATGTAATGGAAACAGGAGGCTCACATCTACAGCGGTGTGGATGTGGGAATACGGTTTCTACATTTCCTAACAGGAAATAAGGGCGTATGGTGGATGCCTTGACTCTAAGAGGCGATGAAGGACGTGGTTAAGCTGCGATAAGCTTCGGGGAGGTGCCTAGCAACCTTTGATCCGGAGATTTCCGAATGGGGAAACCCACCCAGCACCACTTTTTGATTTTAAAGTAAAATAGCATTGTATGAGCTTGGTGAATAATGTACTTCTCTGTCATTCCCGCTTTCGCGGGAATGACAGAGAACGCCTGTGATATTCATTATTCACCAAGCTCTTGTATATGTACTACAATCTTTAGTTCAGTATATATTAAAAGATTTGCTTGCTTGAAATCAAAAAGTGGTGCTGGGTACCTACTTCGTAAGAAGAGGAGCAAACTCGGGGAAGTAAAACATTTCAGTACCCGAAGGAAAAGAAACCAATAGGAATTCCCTTAGTAGCGGCGAGCGAAAAGGGATAAGCCCAAACCAGATCGCACCTCGCTACGCTCGATGCCAGTTTATAGTCAATAGTCTTTAGTCATTAGAGAATGCCGAGGCATTTTTCCTATAGACTATTAACTAACGACTATTAACTGCACCGAACACAGCGAGGTGCGATAGGGGGTTGTAAGATTGTGATGTCACCTTTACGGTGAGGAAAGTTACAAAACATTTCATTAACGGAATCTGCTGGGAAGCAGAGCGAAAGAGGGTAACAGCCCCGTACGTGAAAATGAAATGCCTTTCTTGTCGCAATTCTTGAGTACTTCAAGACACGAATAGCTTGGGGGAATCTGCCGGGACTAACCGGCAAGGCTAAATACACTTAGAGATCGATAGTGAACAAGTACCGTGAGGGAAAGGTGAAAAGCAGCCCGATAAGGGCGGTGAAATAGACCTGAAACCATATGTCTACAAGGAGTCGGAACGGGATTTATTCCGTGACGGCGTGCCTATTGAAGAATGAGCCAACGAGTTTAGGTACTCGGCCCGGGTAAGGCCTTTCGGCTGGACCCAAAGGGAAACCGAGTGTGAATAGCGCGAATCCCTGCTCATATTTTTGGATTTAAAAAAATAAAAACACCACCTGATCAAGGGAAGAGTGGTGTGAGATATAGATGTAGATGAGGAGTTCCACCTCATGCCAGTGGGTTTGATGCCACCAGCCCAGTGTGCGGCCACATCTATACCTCTGAAAAAGTATACATGATATTATTTTTTTGTCAAGAGTCTAAAAATATGAGCAGGATATGTCGAGTGCCTAAGACCCGAAGCCAAGTGAGCTTGCCATGAGCAGGATGAACCCCATCGAAAGGTGGGGGGAGGTCCGAACCGGTTGGTCGTATAAAGCCATCGGATGACTTGTGGTAAGAAGTGAAAAGCTAATCGAACTTGGTAATAGCTGGTTCTCTCCGAAATAGCTTTTGGGCTAGCGTCGAGATTACCCTCTGGGGGTAGAGCACTGGATGGTTCGAATAGGGAGCAATCTCGTCAAACCAATCAAACTCCGAATACCAGAGGTCACTGCTCGGCAGTTAGACCGTGGGGGCGAAGCTCCACTGGTCAAAAGGGAAACAGCCCGCATCTCCAATTAAGGTCCCTAAATATACACTCAGTGCACGTAAGGTGGTGAGATTTCATAGACAGTGAGGAAGTTGGCTTAGAAGCAGCCATCCTTCAAAGAAAGCGTAACAGCTCACTCACCGAGAGATCTTGCGCCGCAGATAATCGGGGCTTAAGTGTATTACCGAAGTTGAGGATTCATTCGCACCTCACTGTGTTCTGTGCAGTTGCTAGTTGTTAGTCAATAGTCTATAGGATGTGCTCTCGGCATTTTCTAACAACTAAAGACTATTGACTATAGACTGGCACCGAGCGTAGCGAGGTGCGAATGAGTGGTAGGAGAGCATTTCACTCGCAATGAAGCCAAAGGGGCGACCCATGGTGGAGCGTGTGGAAGAGAGAATGTTGGCACAAGTAACCGCAATGGGGGTGCGATACCCCCACGCCGAAAGATCGAGGTTTCCTTGGCAATGACAATCAGCCAAGGGTTAGTCGGGCCTAAGCCGATGCGGAAACGCGGAGGTGATGGACACACGGTTAATATTCCGTGACTTTGTATTGTTGCGATGGGATGACGGAGTGCAGTATGTCTCGCGCATTATTGGATTTGTGTTTGCGCCGTCAGAATGTTTGGTAGGTAAATCCGCCAAGCTGCTTTCAATAGCGAATTCAAGCGGTGTGAAAATCCCGCGATTCGTCAAAGGAAATGGGACAAAGCGCGCTTCCAAGAAAAGTCTCTAAGCATAAACAATACAAAACCGTACCGCAAACCAACACAGGTGATCAGGTCGAGTAGACCAAGGCGAATGAGTGAGAGTTTCCCAAGGAACTCGGCAAAAAAGCGGCCGTAACTTTGGAATAAGGCCTCCCAGCACCACTTTTTGATTTTAAGTTAAAATGAAATTATATGTGGAGCGTCTATGTAGTACAGCATTCCATATCGAAACAAATATATATTGGTGTTTCGAACTGTCTCGAACGCAGGTTGTTAGAGCGCAATGCCAGACGGCAAAAAGCAACGCGTCGTCAAAAAGGAAAATGGGCTTTTGTGTATCTCGAGACGTATCGTAGCGAACACGACGCGAAAGAACGAGAACTGAAATTAAAAAATCATGGACGAGCAAAACAAGAGTTGATAAAACGCATATCAAAAAGTTTGCTCGCTTGAAATCAAAAAGTGGTGCTGGGCGCAGCGAAAGTAACCCTGCCGACTGTTTATCAAAAACACAGCTCCCTGCGAACTCGCAAGAGGATGTATAGGGGGTGACGCCTGACCAATGCCAGAAGGTCAAATGCGGGCGGTGATGCGACCTCGGTTGTATTGCTGGATTGCATAAGCCCTGGTGAATGTCGGCCCTAACTATAAACTGACCGTTGTAGTTATAAAATCTAGCTAAATGCTATAAACTGACCGTTGTAGTTATAAAATCTAGCTAAATGCGGGAAACCCTGAGTATCTCCTGCTACTCGTCCTTGATCGAAGGGGCAGTAACAATGCAGGAGTGCAGACAATCCGCAGGAAAGATTCTGTGAGTATATTCTTGTGCAGTTATGGAAACATTGCACGAAATTCCTCCGCGAATCGGCCATTATTTGGCAGGATTTGCGGATGGCGAAGGAAGCTTTAATGTTTCACTCAGAAAGCGAAATGACCATACGCTTGGATGGCAAGTTGTTGTTCGGTTCAGTGTCTCCCAACGAGACAAAGCTGTTCTGACACTTTTCAAAAAACATCTTGGTTGTGGAGAGCTTTATGAACGCAAAGACGGTGTTTGGTACTACACAGTACTGAACACGCGAGCGATTACAGAACGAGTAGTTCCTTTCTTTGAGAGGTTCTCGTTCTTATCGGCTTCGAAAATGACGAATTTCACAGTTTTTAAAAAAATTGTGGATAAAGTTGTAAGTAACAACGACCTTACGCAGGATAATCTAAGAGAAGTTGTAGAACTGCGAGAAAAATTAAACGAAGGAAGAGGTCGGAAAAGAAAATATACGATCAGCGATTATCAGAAATCGCTCACAGAAAATCCTCAGAGACTACACGCTAGAATCCGCCCAAGAAAAAAACGCCAATGGGTGGATAAGATATAGTCCGATCTTTATGGCGACATAAAGGAACTGCA
>VMGT01000041.1 GCA_007376725.1 Parcubacteria group bacterium Greene1014_15
AAATTCGTTGCGCCGAGCCCGCTAACGCAGTTGGCCAGGGAAAATTGCGTATTTTGAGGAAGCATATGGGGAAGCTGACGAAAAAGACGCGATTTGCAGTAGAATTTTGGACATTTCGGCAGGCAAGCCTTATTTTGCTTCACATTTTGCGGTTAGATAGGAGATAGGCTCTTAAATGGTATTATGTCTACAATATGGACGGAGCGCTTATTATCGCGGCATTTATTGCGGGCATACTTACTTTCCTTGCACCGTGCACGTTTCCTTTGATACCTGCGTACCTTGGGTTTATCAGCGGAGTTTCTGCACAAGAGCTGCAAGATCCGAAGCGAACGAAACTTGCGCGAAGAAAAATTATTTTGAACGGATTGTTTTTTGTTTTCGGATTCAGTCTCGTTTTTATTATACTTGGGATTTCTGCTGGGTTCCTAAGTCAATTAGTAGCACCCCATCGCATACTATTGAGCCGGATTGGGGGAGTTCTTATTGTCCTGTTTGGCCTCATGATGCTTGACGTGCTTATCTTTCCTTTTATGTCAAAAGGAGCCCATATTCGCATCCCGTCTTTTTTAAGAAAGGGGACAGTGGCGAGTTCGTGTCTATTAGGCGCGTCTTTTGGTTTTGGGTGGACACCGTGCGTCGGGCCGATTCTTGGTTCAATTTTGACGCTCGCTGCCGTGTCGGCAACAGCGCTTGAAGGAGGACTTTTTCTTCTCGTTTTTTCTCTTGGACTTGCGATTCCGTTCATGTCGGTGGCAATATTCGCAAGTATTGTGGCAACGTGGGTGTCAAAATTCGGCATCTATCTGAGATTTGTTTCTATCGCAAGCGGTGTTCTTCTCATATTACTCGGAGTGGTTCTTTTGTTAGGCAAGACAAGTATCTTCGTCGCGTTGTTTTACCGGATGTTTTGGTTTATAAATTACGCGAGCCTGCTTGATTATTTGTGAGCCAGCATACGGTGTCATTTTGATAGTTTTGTGTAAAAATTTGCATATCGCGCCAATCTATGGTAGTATCGGGTGCAGGTATAGGTCTGACGGTGACTATCGGCGATGTCCGAAGTCGCTAGGGTAACAAAGACATGAAGGAGGGTTCTTTTCATGAAACGTGTCTATTTTTTGGCTTTGATGCTTGTTGTTCTTGTAACTGGACTGACGGCTATTCAAGTTGAAGGACAAACTGTTGCGGCTCTTGCCACTTCCCGTGCCCAGGATTTTGTTGGGACATGGAAGGGGCAATGTATTGGGTGCAACGCAGGGGATTTTATTCTCGAACTCCGGACATTGCCCGTTGAGCCGTTTATTACGGGTACAATTAAGGTTCTGGATGCTCCTCCGAATTATGGGGATCACGAAAAACCCATTAAAGAGGTTCGTGTGGATGGACAGAAGCTGTACTTCGAGTCTAAACAGGAAGGCTCGAGAACTACTTTTTATGTTACCGTGACCCTCAGCGAAGACGGCAGAATGCTGAAGGGTATAGGCGTGTTCAAGAGCAACTTTAATCTCAAGTTCAAACGCGTGTCATAAAACATCTCTGAAAAGGCCACCCCCCAACGGGTGGCCTTTGTTGTTATTGTAATGTGATTGTGGGATGTTATCCAACAGCTTCGAAACCATCCTCAACTTTCTCGAGAAGCTCTTCAATAGCTGTTTTTTTTAGACCAAGGTCGAGATACATTTTTTTGACCCGGGTCCCAAGGATTCCTTTATAGCACTCCTCGGCATATTTTTCTTTGATATTCTTGCACAAATCGATATATCTAGAAACAATGCCTTTTATTTTTGAGCGGCTCACGCCTGTTACCGATTGATGGGCAAATTCTGATTCGAGAAAAAGACCGATCCCGGCACCAATACCGCGATAACAATGGGAAAGCACAGTGCCTGTGCTGGCGAGCGTTGCTATGTTATCACACACGCGGTTTCCCGTAGCAGAATCCCCTGAAAGAAACTTTACACCCGCATCATTAATACCGATTCGGTACACAAGAAAATTCTCACAGTTTTCTCGTGTTTCTTGAACGGGCAAAGCACAATCAGCGAATGCTTTTTCGTATCCATTACTCTCAAATTGCGCAAAGAGGAAAAGGTTGTGTCCTACTCCAGTGTAGCAATAGGCGAGCTCTGTTTCAGGAACAAGCGTTTTACAGTCTGCAAAGGGCTGTGCGAGATTTGGTTCCGCATAGAGCGTATATTGAAGTTTTTTCTTAGGGAGTAATCCATATTCTTGCTCGCTGATTTCGTCAATAATGCCGAGTATCGCGGAAACATATTTATCATGTAGAAGATGTCCTATTTCGTGAGCACACTGGTGCTTGCTTGCTCCTGGGCAAAGAGGAAAAAGGCTTTCGAGGGTGTTTGTTGCAAATTGATTCTCGAGTGCCGTTCTTTTGTAAAGACCCATGTAGCAACCTCCTGTACAGGAGGTAGAACAAAGACCAACCTGATTTTTCAAAGGAGCGGCTTCCTCTGTTGCAATAAAGTCACCTAAGGCATGATAAAATGTGTGGCAGTTGGTTCCGAAGATAGCATATGACGGATCATTGGAAAGAGATTGCTCTTGCTGGAACACAAGGTTGTTGTTTGTTTCAATTGATTCAAGAAAATTTGCCAATGCCCCCTGCGTTTTCCTGTAGCTTTTTTGTATAGCGGCTCTGTAGCAAGAAAATTTATGGTTGATTGGAGCCGTATTGCATTTTTCAACAGCTTGTGCCAGTTGTTCGCTTGCGTTTCTTCCCTTGCTTTCGTTTTGAACAATAACGACAAGCGCGAGACCAACGAGTACTGTAAGAAAAAAAATAAATACCATTTTAATCATGTTGGAGTGATACCAGAGTCATTGATATTAGACTAGAATTGTTGATAATAATACTATGCATCATAATGTGCAGCGAGCGCACTGGCATTTTTTTTGGTCAGCACTTCTTCTTGTTGGATTGATTGGAGTAACATTAGTCTATACACAAAAGCGAACTTCACAAGAAGAAAAGGTACCCGGCTTTGGTTTAGAGCATTTTGACGGCACTATTACACATCTTGAGGAATATCGTGGCAGGCCGGTCATTATTAATTTTTGGGCGGCATGGTGTATTGCATGCCGAAGCGAAATGCCTATGTTTGAAAAAATTTACCAAGCATATAAAGACAAAGGCCTTGTTGTGCTTGGAGTTCATCGCACAGAGACGGAGAGTCAAGAGATTGCTATTGCGTTTGCTCGGGAAGTCGGTGTTACATATCTACTCATCAAAGACGAAAGAACAAGGCTTTTTGGGTACTTCAATAAAGGTCTCACGGCAATTCCGACCACGGTTTTTATTGACCGCGAGGGATATGTTGTTGTGCGAACGATTGGCCCTCGCACCGAAAAAGAATTTTTCGCACTGGCACAGGACATTTTATAAGAACCTATCCCCTATCTAATGCCTAGATGAAATGTTCAAAATTCGTTGCGCCGAGCCCGCTAACGCAGTTGTCCAGGGAAAATTTCGTATTTTGAGGAAGCATATGGGGAAGCTGACGAAAAAGACGCAATTTGCAGTAGAATTTTGGACATTTCGGCAGGCAAGCTATATTTTGCGATTAGATAGTGGATAGGTTCTAAGATACGCGGTTATCCACCGCATAGGTCTTGTTGCATATAATGATGTGAAGTATAGTTAAGTATGATCGTTTAATATAATATTACGAATCGAATCCAGGTATGGCTAGTTTGCAAGGAAAATCTTTCGCACTCCCGATTTTGTTTCTTTGTGTTTTAGTGTTTGGATTTTTGCTGTACACAGAACAACTACCTGACAAACAAAAAGTTTTTCAGGATTCTTTTGAAGAGGCAGCAAAATTGCAAGAGAAAGGCTCTACAAGAGCGTATTTAGTTTATGAAAGGGCACTCAAGAATGCTACTACAAAAGAGGAGGAAGCACGCGCCAAGCTCAATGTAGGAACTACGTACTTTAATGTTGAGCCAGCGCGCGCAATTCAGATTTTGAAGGAAGTGCACGATGATGTTAGCTATCCACCGGCGATTCGTGCTGCTGCTGCGCACCACCTTATGGAGTGGTTTAGTCTCTCTCGCTTCGAGCCAGAAGTACTAAATCTTGTACAAAAGAACATATTTGCTGGTGGTGAGAAGTGGGAGTCATACAATACAAATAAGGAAAGCGAGGCATTTACCAAGCGCGACGCAATGCTCTCTTTTCGAAATCTTGCCGAAGATGCGTCAGACAACCTGGTTTCTCTTTTTCAAGCGGAATACGCGATTGCGTTTCTTTACTCAGCAGTCGAGGTTCGTGATAATTTGGCCAACAAAGAGGAGCTTCAAAAATATTTTGCCATTGTACGTGACCGCATTGCACGCGGAGACAGGGCTGTGGACGAGAATAGTACGCGGCGGAACAGCCAATATGGTTGGGGGTATTTTTATCGAGCGTTTGCTCTCGACAATCTCTATCGTGCTGGCAGTGGTGTGAACGAGAGCTCGGTGATAGATATTGATGCAACGTATGAAAAAGCAACGAGTTTACGCGAGAGTGTGGCAAGATATCCGACATCGTTTCCGACGAGACTACGTCACGTTTTGTTTTTAGCGCACGTGAGACATAATGAAAAAGCGCAGAAGAAACTCGGAGAGGTTGTAGCACGTGCGGCAGAATCGACCGAGTCTCGCGATGCATATATGAGCACGCTCAAGAGTTTCATCAACGATTCACAGCAGGCACAGTCGTTTGCCCATCTTGCCTCGCTCAGTTCTGAGTTCAGAGAAGCTATTGTTTCCCTTGGTTGGAAACAATAAAAGTGAAAAAGTATGATGCAACTCGCTTTTCTTCGCTCTGAAAAAATACAAGGAGGTTTCTTTTCACTTGGCTTTATTTTGACAGGTCTTTTTCTCGGAGGCATTCTCTTTTATCTTACACCACTCAAACATATAAATATTCTTAGGCCAGAGGTTAAAAAAGTTGCCCCCGCTGATTTTTATGACGAGTATCAGAGGGATCCGGATCGATATATTATTGTTGATATTCGTTCGGTTGAGTACCGTGCCCTTGAATATTTATCGACGTCTATTTCGGTACCGCTCAACACACTTATTGGTCAAATTGACGCACTGCCAAGGGATAAATCGATTATTATTTTTTGTGAAAGTAACTTCTCTGCGTCTGTTGCGTACCATCTTTTTAAGAGTTATGGATTTATGGATGTACACATTCTAGACGGCGGACGTACTGCGTGGAAAGAAGAGGGACTGCCACTTGAGCCAGGGGATGCTGATAAAATAAAAATTGCAGATGAGGTCATTAGGTTAAAAAAGGAACTCGGCGCAGAACCGGGATAACAGATGGTGGAGCGACCTAATGGGTGAGTGTGAGTCAAATGGTATGGTCTGCTTGCCGCATGATATAATGAAACTATATTAATTAATCGAAAGCACTCTTTATGGATGATCAAATGAATATACAAGGAGTTAACGTGACGAGCACAGCAACTTTTTATTGTAGGAATTATACTCGCGAGCATTTTAATCTATCTTACGCCGCTTCGAGATATACGTGTTGTGCCACCGGAAATAAAAAAAATCGAAGCAGCTGTTTTTTACGATGCATATCAAAAAACACCGGATGAGTACTACTTTGTTGATGTACGGCCGGCATTTTTACGTTTTGAATACCCCGAAGGTGCAGTAAATCAATCAATATTCAGTCTTTCCGAACTATTTGTTGAGTTTCCACGGAACAAAACAATCGTTCTTTTTTGCGAAGAAGGGGTTTCTGCGGCAGTTGCCGCTGGATTCCTTAAATTTGAAGGGTTTAAAGATGTGTATGTTATTGATGGAGGACGTGTGAAATGGAAAGAAGCAGGATTGCCGCTTGTTCGCAATGAAAATTATAACAAAGAGGCAGAAGGGTTTCTTGATTACTTCAAAGAAGGAGGACTGCTTCCGAAGACGAAATTATAATCACAAGCGAGGAGAAAGCGAAAGTTTCTACTTTCATTTTCTCCGAGCACCGTGATTATATACCCAGTAACATTCGCAAACCCGGTGCTTTTGGGTATATAATAAAATAGACCTCTTCGGAAAGTCATTTCGTAACGAAATGACTTTCCGAAGAGGTCTTATGAAGTATGCGAACACATTTTTTGACCGCAGTCGTTGTTTTTATTTCGACAGTGCTTCTCATATATCTTACGCCGCTTAAATGGCTCAATCTTGTTGAGCCTAAGGTTGAGGATGTTCTCTCGCAGCTTTTCTATCAGGAATTACAAAAGAATCCGGAAAAGATACTCTTTATTGATGTGCGCCCGAGTGATGTGTACGAAAAGGAACATGTGACTGGATCTATCAATATGCCGCTCCACACACTCTACGATGAGCGATACAATCTTCCAAAATCCGGAAAGAAAATTGTTCTTATTTGTGGCGGCGGCCGTGCCTCCGGCGTCGGTTATGGCTATCTTGAGCACTACGGTTTTCATAATTTGCAACGTATAGCTGGCGGCATCGAAGCGTGGAAAGAAGCAGGACTACCTACAACGGCGGCTTTTTCCCCGGAAGAAAGTAGTATATAGTGTCGGAATGAAGTCTTTAGCGTTCACAGATGATGCACACACAAAAGCGCTTAAAGAGACGTATGATCTCATAGCAGGTGGATATGCAAAGGAGCATGAGCACGATAGATGGGGGTATGACGTTCTTGACGAAATGTTTTCTACTGTTTCTTACAAGGGGATAGTTTTTGACATTGGTTGCGGTCCTGGAAAAGAGTGTGCATATGCGTATACGAAAGGGTATCGGGTGATAGGTGCCGATATTTCACCAGGAATGTTAGAACAAGCGCGTCTTCGAGTGCCGCTTGTTCCGTTTTTTTCCATGAATGTTTTGCAGCTTGTTTTTGCCGAGAATAGTCTGGACGCTGTTATTGCCCGATCGGTTCTTCTCCATGTACCCCAAAAAGATGTTCCGCAAGCGCTTCGTGAGATACGAAGAGTGCTTGTTCCCGGCGGTAGAGCCTACATTGCAATCAGAAACGGTGCTGGAGAACGAATGATAACAGAAACATATTATGGCCACACATACTCGAGATTTTTCTCGTATTTTTCCATGGAAGAATTTTCGAGCCTGTGCAAAGATGCTGGCTTGTTGATAGAAAAAATTCGATGCATCGAGCCTGTAGATAAGGATAGAGTGCAATATCTTGTGAAAAAACAGTAGTGGCATGAAAAGACAAAAAGTGCGAAGAACGAATGATCAGGAAATATCTTTAGCTCAATCTCGGGCGGAAATAGTTCTGGGCTGTGTTGCATATAAATGTTTTATGCAGCCAGATAAGGTGCTTGATATTTGGGAGCGGGCGCAACTCTTTTTTGAGAGGCAGGGGGTTTCGGTTCAGATTATATTTTTTCTCGACTATGGTGTGCAGGTGGATGCTCTTGTGCGCGGCATGATTGATGTTGCATGGAATACTCCGCTTGCGTACATGCAAACGAAAAAACTTCTTGGGGAAAACTGTCGCATTATTGGAATGCGGGATACTGACAAAAATAATACATGCGTGTTGATTACCCGGGCTGATTTTTCTCTGCAAACATTTGCCGACTTGACCAAACAAGATGTTAAACTTGCGCTCGGAAGTAGCGATTCCCTCTACGCGAACATTCTTCCACGCTATTTTTTAAATAAGGAGGGAATTTTACTTGCTGGCAACAAACAAAAACTTCCCACAGACACCACCAGATTAGTAGTTTTTGAGAAAGATCTGGGAAAGCATGGGGATACCGGGTTGAGCGAAATTGACGTTATCCAAGCGGTTGTGCAAAAGAAGGTTCACCTAGGGGCTCTTTCGAAGTCGAACGTGGAAGCATATGGTGCACATGGTGTTTTTGACCCTAAAGCTATTCGTATTGTTTGGGAAAGTCCGCCCTTTTCACACTGCAATTTAACGTCGCGGAGAGACGTTGGTGAGAAGAAGATACGCGCGTTTCAACGTGCCTTGTTTAAGATGAAGTATTCCGATCCCAGGGATCGAACGATCATGGATCTTGAAGGATTGCGCCGCTGGGTTCCTGGGAGCACCAGGGGGTATGAACTTGTTGAAAAGGCGGCCGCGGTGTATTTTGGACAGACAAAATGACAACTAAAGCCTCTTATGTTGCTATCCTGTTGCCTGCATACAACGAAGCTGCAGCGATCCCGACACTTCTCGACTCTCTCAAGGCGTTTCATGTTGTGGTGGTTGATGATGGGTCAACAGACAAGACAGCAGAGGCCGCTCGCCAAAAAGGCCTTGTTGTAGTGTCGCACAAAGTGCGTCGCGGTAAAGGTGAAGCAATACGGACAGGACTTCGCATTATTTGCTCGACGGATACAATCCCCGATGCTGTTGTTGTGATGGATGCCGATGGCCAACATGCGTTGGAGGATCTTCAAGAGCTGCTTGTTTGTTGGGAGCGCACCCATGCGGACCTTGTCCTTGGTGTACGGAATCTTCGGTCAAAAACGATGCCTGCTGTGCGGCGCTGGTGGAATATCTTCATCACGTTTCTTGTTTCTTTTGGTACGGGCGTTCGTTTTTCGGATTCACAAAGTGGCCTCAGATTGTTTTCCCGACCGTTCTTCCAAGAAATTTTTTTGCAACAGAAAGGGTATTGTGTTGAAAGCGAAGTACTTTTTTGGGCGGCGAAGCAGCACAGAAGTATTGCTGAGTGTGTTGTCGGGATACGCTATTACAAAAATAAACACTTCAGAGTGCAGGAAGCAGGACGCGCCGCCGCGATTTTTTCCTTTGTCATGCGCACCATTGGCCAGAATACCTTTGGGCGTTTTCTTGCCGCGCTTAAGAGAGAGTGGCGCTTTGTGTCTGTGGCAACCCTTTTTTTTCTAGTGATACTCCTTGTATACCAGTTTATGGGAAGTGTAGATGTTTTCGACAATGCCTCTCGCAACTCAGAGAACATGGAACTTGAAGCGGCCCTTGCGTGGCTTAAAAAAAACTCTGATGATGACGCGATTGTTCTGACGCAGAGAGTCTTGGGGCATCAGGTTGTTGCGTTTGCAGGTCGCCCCGTTGTTTTGACCACAAAAGTATATCCAACAGAATTTCAAGAATCTGCGCGGCGTTACAAAGACATCGGGCAGTTCTTTTTTGCGGAGGACGAAGCACAAGCCTTACGGATAGCCAACACATACGATGTTTCGTATGTGTTTATTGGCAAAAGATTTTCCGGAGATTTCTGTAAAGGCATTATGAGGTGCGATCTCGTGCTTGATAAAAGTAAGCTTGCTCCGTGGGCATATTCTACAACAATGGTTGGCCGTATGATCCAAGGGGCACATTTCGCGCATTTTCAGAAAATATGGGATTCGTCGCGCTTTGTGATTTACAAGATTACAGATGTCAGGCAAGGCATGTCTGCAGAGGCGAAAAAGGTTGCAGTAACGATTGTCCGTCGAACACTCGAAAGTCTTCTCTATGACAATAAAAAAATAGATCCGAAAACTTTCTATCCCTTACTTGATTCGCAAGGCGTGCGTGAGGTCTTTTTACAGCCACGGGGAGTTGATATTACTCTTTGGGACTCTGATCGAAATCTTCGCGCATCGCGGATTGAGACCCGCGGAAGATTTCTTGAAAATATTATTGCGGCGGCAGTGCAGAGTATGCACGATCCGCGACTTCCGCCGTTTCTCATGGAAGAACTTTCGGGTGTGCGCATTGAAATTACTGTTTTCAAAAACACGGAAGCCCCGCTTGACCAATACTTTATGAGCTTTGATCAAATGCATCCCGCAAAAGCATATGTGCTTGAGTATAACGGAGCTAAAACAATATATGTGCCTGCAATTTTTAATAACGGACGTTTTGAAACACTGGACGATATCATAAACAATCTTTGCCGCAAGGCAAAACTTGAAAAACAATGCTACAACAGTTCGTTCGTGAAGTTTTCAACGTTCGATGTTGAAGATTTTATTGAATCATCTGATAGGCAAGCAATCTATGATCTATCCGGGCCACTTCTTGTGGACCCAAAGAATTTTAACGAGACGCAGTTGCGCCGCCGTCTTGTTGCGGCGGGAGAGTGGCTTCTTCGCAACCAACGCTCTGACGGGCGTTATGTATTTGTGCGGGATGCGCTGACGGGAATTACTGTAGAAGGCATGCAACTAGGGAGGGAAGCTTTTGTTGAACAGGCGCTTGTTTCGCTCTATACGTTAACGGGAGATCGGCGGTATCTTATTTCAGCAGAACGCAATCGCCGCATGTTGCGAGAGTATATTGCTTTTTCAAAAAAGCACTTTTCCGATGATGCGGCCATAACGCACTATTTTGTTTTTTCCATTTTTGCCGACCTTGAATTTTTTAATGCAACAAAAGAAAAACAATACCTTGAGGACGCGCGTGCAAACGCGGAACTTGTGCGTGCCCAAAAAAATGATTCCGGTAATTTTCCGCTGTTGCGATTCTCTTCGCTTGAGACGGAAGCGGGAGCTACGCCGTCATCAATGCTTAATTTTCAGGCACTTACAGCGCTTGCGGCTGTTGCAAACAGAGTAAACGTTAACCAAAAATACCGCGAGGACATTGAACATCTTGCAGACATGTATCGGTTACAATTTCGAACTGAACGGGCAAAAGAGGAACCGCAGATGTCTCTTGCGGCACATGCGTGGCTTGCAAATGCTTTTACGGAACTTTACAAGCTAACGAAAGAAGAGCAGTATCTGGACTTTGTTTTTGAAGTTTCGGATTGGTTGATATATTTCCAAAAGTCAGGCGACCCGTACATCGAAGGCTCATTTTGGAATTCACCGCACCCACTCTACCCGTTTCTCATGAGTCCGCGCGGGTCAGGAAAAGTCGCGGAGGGGTTGGTGGATGGGTACGGTAGTGCACTCATGATCAACGATGTTCGTCGTATGGATATATATACGGAGGCTCTCGAGGCAACTTTTTTATGGCTCATGCGTATGCAAATAACACCAGAGAATAATTTTTGGGGAAGCGAAGCACATCCCGACCTTGTTCTTGGCGGTTTTAGGCATGATCTTTTCAATCACGAAGAATGGAACGACAGCAACTCCCACTTTATACTTGCTGGAAGCAGGTTTTTACTTCAAAGAGAATAGAGTTGTATATTATGCGTTTCATTGCCAAAACAGCACAACACGGAATGTGGACCCTGCTTATTGCGGGGGGCATACTTTGGTTTGGTTACGATATTCGGGGTACAGGCCCGGAACACTATATCTCCGGCGATACAGTGAAGAGCTATTATTTTGAAAAATCACAACGATTAGAGAATACCGGCGTATTTCCATCAGTTGATATGTGGGATTTTGCGCCCAACAGGCAAGAAGAAAACGCCCCCCCTCTTCTTGCGTATGGAACAGTGGCATTATATCGATTAGCGCGCGTATTCATGTCGATAGATTTTGAACGGTTTGTCTCCGTGTTCCCAACGCTCATTTTTGGGCTTTGGGGAATCAGCCTGTTCCTGGCCTTCAAAGATCTTTTCAATGTACATGTTGCGCTTGCAAGTCTCGCAGTGTTTGCGTTCATGCCTATTTCTGTAGAGCTGACCAGTAGGGGTAGCTACTTTCAAGAAGTTCTTGGTACGTGGTTCCTCTTTCTCTCTATATACTTTTTGCTGAAATTGGTTGATAGTCGGATGCGTCACGCGAGAGTTTTTTTGGCCCTTGGTTGCGTTTCCATGACTGCGCTTATTCTCACCTGGCAACAGTTCCCATTTTTCTATGCAGGACTCGCGGTGTCGTTGCCCGCTCTCTTTGTTTGTAGGTATCTGAAACACTTGTGGACAGCAGAAGACAAACGCAAAGTATATTTACTTGGCATACTGTGCATTACTCCGCTCATTTTGGGAGAAGGTGTGTCCAGAATAGTGATTGGTACCGGGTATTCGTCTTTTGGAATGATCGGAGAATTTTTCCATGCGTTTATGTATCGGCACGAGAGCGATTTTTTATTCGCACTTACTCGCGTGGATTGGAAAAACCCCGGTTTCGTGGAATTTTATAAGTATTTCGGCGTTCTTGGTTTTTTTGCCGGCATTTTTGGAATTACCACTGTTTTCGTGCGCCAGACGAAGCGCAACTATGTGATAGTGGCACTTAGTTTATACGCACTTGCTATTCTCGGTATATTTACGAAAGATCGTTTTTTTGCGTTCGTTTTTCTATTGTATCTTTTTGCGCTTGGCATTGAAACGATTCTTAATCCACATTTTGTCGTGGAAAAACTTTTAATAGTTAAGAATTGGATACAATTAAGTCAAAAGCGTTTTTCTCGCTGGAGGACTATTGTTGGTATTGGCACAATCGCTTTTGCTGTAGTGTGGACCGTTTTTTTTATCCCGCTTGTACATGAAGATCCGCTCGCTGAAATCATGGTGCATACCCCGCTATCGTGGGAACATGGTGTTCCACAAAGGGTGACTCTTTTTTTACACAATGCCGGAGGTGGCCAATCAACAAAAGACGGAGCATCAAGCGGGCTTCATGTCGAGATCAAAAATGCGTCGGTTCGTGATGTACGTGTTTTTGCATCGAGTACCAAAGCAAGACTCGTGTGGAAGAATTTTTCTTTGGCAGGGAATACTCTTTTTTTTGAGGTGACCTTTGCGCGGCTTCATGCGGGTGCTGTGGGCCAGGTTGATTTGATGGTCGTACCATATTCGCAGAATGTGGCGATTTCATATCGTGGATGGATACCAGGGCATTGTTTGACAGGAGGGAATGGGGAAGTGATAATGAGCACAGGAGGAGATTCTGTAAGAACTACCAAAGATGCGTGGAGAGACGAGAACTGTATTCGCCGCTTCCCGGCAGGAAATGAGGACGGTGTTTCTTTGTGTACGATAGCGGTGCTCGCGGCTCATGAATCTCTACAAAATTTTTACTGTTTCAAAGCACCAAGAGAGTTATGAACAGCAGGGTTGTTTACAAGCACGGTGTGTTGATCTAGCATAGTAGTGAGTGTAGTATATATTTTGTGTATGGAGATGGATGATAAGACATTGGATTTACAAGCGACTGAAAAGAGTGTGCGCTACATGCGCTCGGCTGTTCTTTTAGTTATTTTTCTCCTATGCGTTGTTTTTGTGCGAGCTTTCTATAGTTTGAATACAAAAAAGTATACAACAGTAGTTATCATTCCCGAGGCGCAGGCGGACATCCCGCATACTGGAACCGGCGTAGATGGGGATGGGTGTGATAATGATACGGGCGACTCGGGCGAGTGCTAATTTGAACTGATTTTCATATCTCTTCTCTGCGGTTTTGCAACGCGGCTTTTTTGTTGGCTTGTCGCAGGAGCGATGTGGGCTTGCTATACTTTACCGTATGGAAAAGACAGAAAAAAGCTTACTGCGGAATCAAATTTTTACTTCACGAATTGAGCAAAAGCTCCTGTTTTTATATCGCCGAACTTTTTCGATCCAGGAGATAGAATCTTCGCGCGTGCTCCAATGGGTTTTTGGAGCGCTTCTTTTTGGTTTTTATGTAACGTTCGATAACTGGGTTTTGCGCCCGGGTTTGACTGTCGAAGCGTTTGCG
>VMGT01000042.1 GCA_007376725.1 Parcubacteria group bacterium Greene1014_15
CTATGAGGAAAAAATCAACGAGCGGCTCCATACACTCATCATCGAACAAAGAAAACGCCCCGATGGACGTGGGTTTGATGATATTCGGGAACTCTATGCACAGGCAGGAGGATTTTCTCCCGTTCTCCACGGCAGCGGTATCTTTTTCCGAGGCGGCACACACATTCTCTCTGTTCTTACCCTCGGCGGTCCGCAAGATTCACAGCTTGTTGAAAATATGGAAATCCAAAGTAAACGAAGATTCATGCACCACTACAACTTTCCTCCGTATTCCGTGGGCGAAACAGGACGCGTTGGCGGATTCAACCGGCGCATGATCGGCCACGGCGCGCTCGCTGAAAAAGCGCTTATGCCGGTTCTGCCGCCACAGAGCGAATTTCCTTACACCATTCGTATCGTTTCAGAAACCATGGCATCAAATGGTTCCTCATCAATGGGGTCAGCATGCGCTTCATCTCTCGCACTTATGGATGCGGGTGTGCCCATACAAACACCGGTAGCAGGTATCGCCTCCGGTCTTATGATGGAAAGCAAAGAAAAATACGCGCTTCTCACAGATATACAGGGCCCCGAAGACGAGCACGGGGACATGGACTTCAAAGTTGCGGGGACAAGAACGGGGATAACGGCAATCCAAATGGATGTAAAAGTAAACGCTGTTCCACTGAAAATCCTTCGCGAAGCGCTCGAAAAAGCCCGCAGAGCACGCCTACAGATTCTTGATGTTATGGAAAAAGAAATTGCTGCACCGCGCCCGGAAATTTCTCCATACGCGCCAAAAATACTCACTATGTTGATCAAACCAGACCAAATTGGCATGGTTATTGGTTCGGGCGGAAAGGTAATTAACGAAATCAGGGAAAAAACAAGTACCGAGATAGAAATCGAGGACGACGGCACGGTGTATATCACCGGCTTCGGAACAGGCCCCGGGGAAGCGAAAAAAATAATCGAGGGAATTACAAAGGAGTACAGGAGAGGGGAGCGCGCCGAAGGCGTCGTTGTAAAAATTGTTGATTTCGGAGCATTCGTCCGTCTCGGTTCAAATACTGAAGGACTTGTTCATATTTCGGAAATATCGGGAACGCGTATCGCAAGCGTGCGCGACGTCCTTAAAGAAGGACAAATTGTTCCGGTTGTCGTCAAAGATATAAAAGATGGAAAAATTTCTCTTTCCATCAAAGAAGCGGATCCGCATTTCATAAACAGATAATTTAATGGGACTCGCGCAAATCACTCTTTTCGTCATTGCGAGTGCTTTGCGCGAAACAATCCAGACTTATTTTTAGGCCTCACGAATTCTGGATTGCTTCGGAGTACCTCGCAAAGACATTCACCTGTTAAAAAAGATTTCTAACAAATCCACACTGCGAATATACGTTCACAGTGTGGATTGTTTTTTCTTGATATAATGACACACATAAAGTGTATGGCGAACGAGAATCAAAAAAAGGAAACATACTACAAATTGAGCCCGGACAACATTTGGAGCAGTCGCACAAAGGAAACTTCGATTGCAGAACATCTCGGCATCAAGGCAAAAGCGCCCGCGGATATCATTAAGGAACAAGAGAAAATGAGATATCCAAGCGGCCGGCGCCTGCGCACGTTTCAAGGCGACGTTGCGTCTCTCATGAAAACTCAAAAGCCTTCTCAAGCGAGCATTGTTATTGCTGAACAAAAAAAACAACACTCCCCGGAAGAGGAGCGGAAGCAAAAATTAATCGCGAAAGCGCGAAAAGAATCTCTGAACAATCTCGTTGTTGTCGCGCTAGCGTTCATTCTGCTCGCCGCGGGCGGCGCATCTCTCTATTTTTTCCTCACAAAACAAGGCGCACATACCGGAATGGTCTTTACTGCAAGAACCCCCATTTTTGTAGACGAAATCAGCGAAGTCTCCGTCGGCGCTTCTCCTTCGCGTCGCGGCCTCATTGAATCAATTTCGACAGCGATCAAAAATACTTCGGCAAATAGCAAAGCAGTAACACACATAGAGCTTGTCGAGCAGGGGGTCCTTGGCAAAACAGATCTCTCCACAAGTCGTTTTTTTCAGATTCTCGATACACACGTTCCGTTGAGTCTTGTGCGATCTTTGAGCAACAGCTTCATGATCGGAGCATATCGAAACGAGCCTTTTGCCATTTTTACAACAACATTCTTCGAAAGCGCATTCGCGAGCATGCTCGATTGGGAAATACAAATGGAACCTGATATAGGCCCGCTCTTTTCAAAAAAAGCTTCTCCTATTCTCACAAATACCTTTGAGGATGTCGTCATGCGCAACAAAGATACCCGCGTTCTCCGAAATGAAGTGGGTGATATTCTTTTCCTCTACACATTCCCCGACAAAGAACATCTTGTTCTTACAACGAACGGGGGAACTCTTGGCGAAATCCTCGCCCGTCTTGCGCGCTAGTCATCTTGAAATTTATTTGCTAGTATGCTCGTTATGGACACTGCGCATTTCAAACAGAAACTGACGGAGGAGCGCAAAAAGCTCGAAGGGGAGCTCAAATCTGTCGGCCACATCAATCCGCACAATCCTGCCGACTGGGAAGCGACCGCGGCGGATCTCAATACGCTCCCTGCAGACAAAAATGAGGTTGCAGATACTATCGAAGAGTTTGAGGAGCGATCAGCGATCCTTAAACAGCTTGAAATCCAATACAATGACGTAAAAGAAGCGCTTGCGCGAATCGAAAGTGGAACATTTGGAAAATGCGCTGTCTGCAAAGAGGATATCTCGCATGAACGCCTGGAAGCTCTCCCCACGGCAAAAACGTGCATGCAGCACAACTAAGAACTCACAACAAACAACTGACAACAATACTGTTGTCAGTTGTTTGTTGTGAGTTGTAAAGTTTCCTTTTCCCTGTATGCTACAAGCGGACATGATACTTCCTCTGCCAAAGGAGACAGCCATTGAAAAAGAATGAAGCCAAAAAACTCTTGGATGAGATGCGGCTTGAAAACTACCAAATTTCTTCTACGATTGGTTTTTTACCCGAGCCAGACCCCCTCACAGCTCTTCCGAGCTACAACGAATACTTCAGAAAGCTCGACGCGCTTCGCCTCAATACGCCTCGCTATTTCGGCACAACTGCTTTTCGCCGAATTATTGATGATTTTTCCCTCTACTATCTCACGCAAGTAGAAAAATCAACATGCGGGGAGTTCGAAGAAATACGAGAGCACCTCAACGTGGAGCCTATCGCACGGCTCGTGAAACTTGCGCTCGGGTCACTCGTGCAGGCGTATGTTCTCGGTAGCCCACACGAAGCAAAAGTCGGCAATGTATGCCCGCGGATCCCGGCAGGTATCGCAAAACCACTGGCGCTCGTTTCAAGCATCCTTGATGTGCCCCCAATTATTGCATACCAGGATTATTCTTTGGCAAATTGGGAGCGCGTAGATAAAAATGCTCCCATCGAGCTTGGCAACATCATGGTGCTTCAATATCTGCTCGGCGGCCTCGACGAATCATGGTTCATTCTTCCGCACGTCGAGATCGAGATGCGTATGGGAAAAGTACCCGCCGCAACTCTACGGGGACTACGGGGTGTCAAACACACTGATGAGAATGCTGTTGGCGAGTATCTTATCACAACGAAGCACGGCTTTGACGCTATGAATGCCACGTTTCTACGGATCCCCGAATACTGCTCAAGTGATATATTCTTTGAGCGCGTTCGTCCTTATATACACGGACAAAAAATGAATCCTGCTCTTCCAAATGGCGTTGTGTACGAAGGCGTGTGGGAAGAACCGCAGTCCTTTTATGGAGAAACAGGAGCGCAGAGCTCGATTATTCCACTGTGTGCTGCAGCGCTTGGCATAAAGTACCCAAATGACGGGATGTCAAGGTATGTGCGAGACCTGCATCCATACATGCCAAAGGGGCACAGAAAGTTCATTGCCGATGTCGCTTTTCTTGAAAAAATATTTTCGATTCGGAAATTCGTGCTTGAGCGCTGTTTAACACATCCGTTCCTCCTCGATCTCTATCAGATGGTACTTGAGGGCGGGCGAACCTTTCTTGAGAAGCACGCGCGATTCGCGATTGAATATATACATCGTCATAGCGCAAAAAGCACAGCAGCCAATCCGCACAATATCGGAACCGGCGGATCAGACTTCTTCACAACACTCATGCGGCATGCCGCTTGCTGGAAATGCGATGTGCTTCCCGTCGACATGTCTTGAAAGACTGGATAATTTCACACACAACGAGTGGATGTTGTACACATCCACTCGTTTTTTCATTGGACGCATGCAGCACACCGCACTACAATAGAAAGATGAACAAAGATGCCTATATTTCCATTACAAGAATATTTTTTGCATGCATTGCATTTCTTCATCTCGCTCGATTTTTCTACGGATGGGAAGTTTCTATTGGAACAGTATTCATTCCTACATGGGTAAGCATTGCGGCTCTCTTTTTTGCCGGTATTGTTTCTCTCAACGGCTTTACTCTCACGAAAAAATAGAGCACGATGGTGGGCATACGCCCTATGGAACCCCTTGCCTCTAAAATACGACCCACGTCGCTTGATGAATTCGTCGGTCAAAAACACCTGGTGGGTATATCAAAGCCACTGCGAAATGCCATTCTCGGTAAGCATCTTTTTTCTTTTATTCTCTGGGGGCCTCCCGGGGTAGGAAAAACAACACTTGCTCGCATGTATGCAAACAGTCTACGGGCGAGTTTTCATGATTTGTCGGCAGTCTCTGCAGGAAAATCCGATATCCGAGCGGTTATTGATGCTCCGAGCGATGGCCGACCAAAAGTCTTGTTTCTCGATGAAATCCACAGATTCAACAAAGCTCAACAGGATTTTCTTCTGCCCTTTGTTGAGCGGGGAGAGCTCACCCTTGTCGGAGCAACAACTGAAAATCCGAGCTTTGAAGTTATCGGCGCTCTTCTCTCGCGCTGTCGCGTCTTTGTTCTCGAAGAGCTCTCAAAAGAAGATATGTTTGAGATCATTGACCGTACCGGCTACAAATTAGCCCAAAACGCCAAGGAGTGGCTTGCTGAAATGGCAAACGGTGATGCCCGTCAAGCAATAACCGTCATCGAAAACGCGGTACAGCTGTACGGAAAAACAACACTGCAAGCTCTTAAAGACGCACTCGCGTCAAAACATCTTCGCTATGACAAGAAGGGGGAAGAGCACTACAATACCATCAGTGCATTTATAAAAAGCATACGCGCGAGCCAGCCTGATGCCGCGCTCTACTATCTTGCCCGCATGGTAGATGCTGGGGAAGATCCTAAGTTTATCGCACGGCGCATGGTCATCTTTGCGAGCGAAGACATAGGCGTTGCGGCGCCGACGGCCCTCGTTGTTGCAAACGAGATATTTCGCGCCGTAGAAACAATCGGTTATCCCGAGTGCGGCATCAACCTCGCGCACGGAACAGTCTACTTATGCACCTGCAAGAAAAATCGAAGCGCCTATGATGCATACATGGCTGCGCTTGAAGACGCAAAAAAATATGGCAATCTCCCCATACCTATGGCAGTGCGAAACGCCCCGACAAAACTTATGAAAAAACTCGGATATGGAAGCGGTTACGAAAAATACACCGACACAAGTTATCTGCCCGATACATTAAAGAATAAAAAATATTATCGACCGATAGAAGACGTATAAACGCGCCTGTCCAAAACGGACAGGCGCTGTTACATTGAACTTTTATAGCTCTTCGTCACTTTCGCCGAGTTCATTCTCGTCAGATTCCAAAAAGCCAAATACTTCGGCGGAGTGAATCAAGTTACTTTGCCGGACCTGATCCGCAAGAGCAAGAATCGCAAGGCCGACTCCTGCAAGAGCTTGCGGCACTCCTCGCGCACCATTTTCAAGCAAATATACTAGCGCTGTATCAATGATTTCACTCTGTTCATCATGGTCGTCATGGTCTCTATGATTTTCGTCCATGCCATTATTCATCTATACGCCCTATCTTCTTTTGGTGAATGTTCGAACCTACCAACTTCAAACTAACACAACACATTAGTAAAAGATAGCCATGGTATACTCACAATAGAAAACAAAGGAGAAGCTCGTGCTCAAAACATATTTTTTCTTGATCGTACTTGTGTGCCCATTTGCTCTTGTCGCACAATCAGTATTTTCACCTATTTCGTATATCTCCAAAAACGATGTTGTCGTTCTCCATACAGACTAGACCCGTCCTGAAATAGCAGCGCAAGGACGCACCTCCCGCCTGCCGCACGCTCAGGCGGTTTGCAGGTGGAGATTCCAAAGACCCGCACACACATTCGCGAGCTTGTCATCCCAGCCGTTCTTGTTGCGGTAGATATCTGATACTGCGCGGAATCGCTTCATACCGCCAATCGCGTGTTCAACAACGATGTGTGTCGAGGAAATCAGGCGGTTCATGGCTTTGTCGGCGTCAGAGAGTAATCTGCCCCGTGGTTTCTTCTTCGGCATGAGTGTGTTTGGATGCTGTTTGTCGATACCAATAAAGCCGGTATCGGCGATGATTGCAATCTTGTGGGGTATGCGCACGACTGCAAGCGCTTTGTCGGAAAGTTTCTTGTCGTGAACTCTGCCGTGTTTGGAGGGAGTAAGCACGAGGATACGCTTGGTCTTGTCGGTAATAACCACGTTCTTGCGCATGTGACGCTTCTTCTTTCCCGAGTAGTGTTTCCGTTGCGTTTTATCTTTTTGTGAACGAATGGTTGGCCGCTCTACTCCATCGAGCATCACCTCACGTACACCGGGGAAAGTAGCAAAGAACTCCTCTGCCGTGCATAGCTGTCGTTTGGGTAACAGAACCTTTCTCCCGAGTGCTTGTTCAAGCAAGGGCAGGATGGTATGCGCCCAGTCGCAGGTACACGATTTCGATGACGCAAACACAAATGCGGCAACGTCAAAGGTAGGATATGTTTTGGCGTAGAACAGGATAAAAAATAGCTTTTGCTTTGCT
>VMGT01000043.1 GCA_007376725.1 Parcubacteria group bacterium Greene1014_15
TGTCAACCCAAAGTAGAAATGTCATAGCGTCTCCAATATAGAAATGTCATAGCACTCTTGACTTAAACTAATAATGTTATGTTGTTTCTTTGTATCAGCGGCGCGATTTTTTTGTCAAAAATAATTGTCAGAATTGAGCGTACGGAGATGTATTTCATCTGTTTGCGTGCATACGCTCATTATCGATGTTTCTTGGTAATCTTTCATGACTCAAGTATCGTCTGCATTTCAAAACATTTCACTCAACGCAAATTTGAGCTTCATTTTTGATCTGTTTGCCGCTTTTCATTCGTTTTCCATCATTTCTCCACGGATGATTCGCAGGCGGTATCCACGGAGACTTTGTTCCCGTGGTCGTCGAAAGCACAGGAGTCTTCACGGTTCGTTGCGGCCGTTCCGGTAACGCGCGGTAGAGTAGATATTTCCCTCGGCGAAGAGAGCGCAGTTGGATACTTTGATCGAGTCGTTCTTCAACAAGCACGTCGTCTTTCTTGCAGACGGTCACCGATTGTTTCTCCTCAAGTTGGAGCCACTGGTTCTTGAAGCGAATGGTAAAGTCATTTCCCACCTGTCGTGAAGATTGCACGGAAAAGATGCTATCGAGTTCTTCTTTTTCCTGTTGATTGAGTTGTCGATGTACATCGCCACGCTTTGCCGGAGTTACGGCGAACCGTTCGTTAAACCACGGAATGAATGTCTCGGCGAGAAAACGATTTGCCGTCTCTTTGTCGCTGATTCCACGAAGACGCAGTTCTTTCACGAGACGGTCTTGGAGCGTCCCAAACAGGCGTTCTACGCGTCCCTTGGCCTGTGGTGAGTGTGCGGTGATGAGACGTATATCAAGCTCTTGCGCTGCACGCTGGAATTGTGTGAGAAGCTCACTGTTGTCGACGGCGCTCGGATGATTGATCTTGTAGGTGCTGAATTTGTCGAGGTAGATACTCACCGGCTTCCCGTGTGTTTCTACGTACCCCTTCCAGAAGCGAAAGACGTTGTCGACTCCTTCATTGTCTGCGAAGACTGCTTTCGTGATCTTTCCCGTTGCATCGTCAATTGCGGCAAGGAGACAAGATTCTTCTCCACGGTCTTCAAACCAACGGTGGTAGGAACCGTCAAACTGTTGCATTTCTCCTTCGTGTTCCTTACGTGGCCGCCAATGATGATACTGTTTGTTTTGTTTCCGTTCCCTTGGCTTCCAGAGCTTTTCTGTGATCATACGCTTGCGTACGGTTTCAATCGAAAGGACAATGTTGTGTTGTTCTTTGAGCTTCTCTGTCGCGAGCGTCGGTGTAAAGTCAGCGTAGTGTTGTTTGATGAGGTCGAGCGCTCGTTTCTCAACCTTTGTATCAAGGTGGCGATTGCTTTGTTTTCCACGGTTGCCGTGGATGAGTGCGGGTGCTCCCTTGTCGTAAACGCCTACCTTCAGCCGCTTGATATGGCGGAGAGAAAGCGATAGTTGCTTGGCCGCTTCAGTGCCGTTTATGTACCCGTCAAGCAGTTTTCTGATAACCTCGTATCTTGTCAATGAACGTGATGTCATAGTGATGCTGTCGGGGGTCATATGCGAGAGGAGTTAGTGATAACTCTCTATAGCATAAACCTGTACTATGACATTTCTACTTTGCACAGCTATGACATTATCATGTTGGAGTGACAGTATTGCACGACGACAGACGTTGAGGTGCCGACAGAAGATGGTTCGACCCACGTGATTGAAAAGGTGGCTATCGTGCACTGCATTTAAAGTTGTATGGGAGAAGGAATACCAAGGCCGGATCCAGAAAATATTGGCAGTGAAGAGCAGAAGATTCTTGAATCTGCGCGAAGATACGAGGACACAAAGCCTCCTTTGTCAGAACCGCCGCAAGATGGAGGTGTTCCTTGAATAAATACGGTGACTGTCCCCGTATTCCCCAACAGAACAATTGCCCGCACTTGAATAGACAAAAGTAGCTTTGATCTGACCAGAGACGCGCCCGTCATCGTTAACAAATATTTCCATTTCCATTTGCCCGTGGGCTTGAGACGGCCTAAGGGCGGGATAAGGTGTCAGGAACCTTTTAGTCCGTGATCGGTTTCGTGTTCTTGAAACGCGCATGGATCGAGCAAAAATTTCTCTTTGAACACCTAAAGCACGTGTGGAAAAGTGTTGTTATGCAAACCGCAAGTCTGGCGTATGATTAAAGGATTATTGTAATTACATTGCATATATGGATTTTAATACCAAAGTGAAGCCTTCGTTGGCCTACAGTTGTGTGTTTCTTTTTTCTGCAGTAGCCGTGATGGTTATCGTCATGAATATGTGATCAAGACTCCCCAAGTATGAGGAGCATAGAAAGACGAAAGGAAAAATGCCTCTGGTTTTTAACCAAAGGCATTTTGTAGCTAGAGTTCCGATTTTTTGATTTTGTCATTCATGCGCTCGACGTAATTTTCATGTACGACGAGCACTTCAAAGGGACGGAAACGTTTTATCGGAGATACGAGCGGTTCGTAGGGGATGAGCGATTTTGAACCTTGATCTATTTTGCAAAAGACCAATCCCAGTTTTTTTGATATGCCATAGGTAGGGCAAAAGTCCCATGGCGTTTCAACATGCGGTTGAAGCACCATGGCAGCTACTTCGCTTTTCCATAGCTGTGCCATATTGGTGCCGATACTGCCGTTCATAACATTATAACCCTTGAAGAGTCCGCCGTGCTCAAGAGGTTCGATGAGTTGCTGTGTGAAGAGCGAGTGCTTGTAGTGTGAATCGGTGAGGAGCACATAGCGTTTTTCAAAAGGCACAGATGTTTTAACGATAAGTTTTTCAGGCTTTGTGTAACGATCAGATTCGTCGAATCGCCACACATTTCTTGAACCGGGGCGCGATCCATAAATTTCCTGCGACATAACATCACCAACATAGGCGCCAAGCACTGTTCCCGAGCAGATGAGGGAGAGCATCGTGCCAATGCCGTGTGATTGCTGGCGTATGAAAGCACGCGTGCCATCGAGAGGATCGACGGTGAAATGGATATTGAGCTCATGCGTGCAGGGAATTGAGAGACCGTCTTCTTCCGCAGCGATGCCGTATGTTGGAAAGCATTCACGCAGGCCCCGCACATATATTGCTTGCGCTGCTTTGTCAGGATCAGTGTAAACGTCATCCATTTTTCCGGAATGGCCGCTCTTTGCATATACTTCAAAATTAAAGCGTTCACGTCGGATGACTTTCATAGCGCGGCGCACGAGCTCGCGCATGATGATACCAATGGAATCTCCGCAGAGGTTTCCATAGGGAAGGGAAGTCAACATGCAATTCTCCTTTGTTGATAGCAGTGGTCTTTTACCACCATAGTCAATTATGTCTCTGACGTCAAACAAAATTAAGCTACGGGAGGCAATTATTTTCGCGAAAGATAGATATAGATGTCCTCAAGAGCTCGAACGGCATCACCGACGGCAATGTTATTTTGGTGATAGAGCACATCAGTGCAGTCGCCGGCGGCCCATATTCCCTCGACTGATGTACGTTGGGTGCGTGGATCTGCGATAATTTGTTTTCGTTCATTGAGTCCGACAACGCCTTCAACAAATGAAGTTGTCGGTACAAGGCCGATCTCGACGAAAATGCCGCCGGTTGGCAGTGTATGCGATTCGCCGCTCACCTTGTTTTTGTATGTGAGCGATTGCACGAATTTGTCTCCCTCGATTTTTTCTATGTCCGCGTTGGGGATTGCTTTCATTTTTGGATTGGCGAGAACTTTTTCCACGGTTATGGGGTCTGCGCGAAATTTATCGACGCTATCGAGGAGCGTAACGCTTTTTGTATATGCAAGAAGCTGTGCTGCAGTTTCAAATCCTGCATTGCCTCCGCCGACAACAATGACGTCACGATCGGAAAAAAGCGGCCCATCGCAGCTTGCGCAGTAGGTGATTCCTTTGTGTTCAAAGATGTCTGCACCGGGCGCAGAAAGTTTTCTCCGATGACTGCCGGTACAAACGAGCACTGTTTTTGTGTCGTACGTATCTTTTGCTGTTGTTATCTTGAAACTTGCTTCCGTTTTTATGACCACAGTTACCATTTCTTCTGTATGAATTTCAACAGCATCGGCAGCATACGCGCGCAAGTGTTCTTCAAGCATCTTCGCGAGATTGACACCTGAAACAGAAACTGTGCCGATCCAGTTTTGAACATCCTCTGAAACGATACTCTGTCCGCCGAAGTTACTTCCACCACTGTCTGTTGCTGCGGTAAGGAATAGTGTTTTTAATTTTTTTCGTGCCGCATAAACGCCGGCCCCAACTCCCGCAGGTCCTCCGCCAATGATGATTAAGTCGTACATAGTATGCAGTATTAAAAAAATAACGGTACATAAATTGTACCACATCCGTTGCGTTATATAGGAAGGAGGGTTTTGTGCCCGAAAGTTACTTGAGTTTTGATCGGCGCAAAAAGGCGGGAACAGCGCTCCAGTCGTCTTCGTCTTCCGATGTTTCCGGTTCGGGAGTTGGTTCAAGCTTTTGCTGCAGGATATCGTTCTTTTTCTCGAGCATTTGCTGCTGTTGTTTTTGGGATACAGTCGGCGGTGGCGTTGGCATGGAGTTAAAGATTTTGCCGGCAATGTCTTCTTTGGTCATGTATTGAATTTTCTCGGGCACATTTTTGACCGTTGTTCGCAACGATACTTGCGGTTCTATGCCGATTTCAGGAAAGCCGGACGCGATAACGGTTACTTTAATCTCGTTTTTCTTGAGTTTTTCGTCCTTGATCGCGCCAAAGATGACTTTTGCGTTCGGGTCAATGGATTCGGTGATGACCGCAGCGGCTTCCTGTACTTCCATCATGGTAAGATCGTCGCCGCCGGCGATTGCAAAGAGTACGCCTTTTGCACCCGTGATGGAGAGATCGAGAAGCGGTGAGTTTATTGCAACACGAGCAGCTTCCGCGGCTCGCTTTTCGCCGCTTGCGATGCCGATGCCCATGAGGGCTGAACCCGCGTTTTCCATAATGGAGCGAATGTCGGCAAAATCAACATTAATGACGCCTGGGATGGTAATAAGATCGGAAATACCTTCGACAGCTTGTTTGAGTATCTCATCGCACATCGCGAATGCATTTTTGAATGTTGTTTCTTTTTGAACTATGGCAAGGAGGCGGTCGTTTGGAATGACGATCATTGCATCAACTTCCGAGCGGAGATTCGCAAGCCCCTCATGTGCAAGACGCATGCGCGCTGCTCCCTCGAAGCTGAACGGCTTTGTTGTGACGGCGACGGTGAGCGCCCCGAGTTCTTTTGCGGTTGCGGCAACGACGGGTGCGGCTCCGGTTCCCGTACCGCCGCCCATACCACATGCGATGAAAACCATATCTGCTCCCTTAAGGGCTTCTTGGATTTCTTCTTTTGTTTCTTCGGCTGCGCGTCGTCCCGTATCGGAATTCATACCGGTGCCGAGCCCCTTCGTAAGATTTTTCCCTATATGAATTTTTTTCTTAGCCAAGGAGTGATGAAGATCTTGTGCGTCTGTGTTTATCACCATGAACTCAACCCCCTTTACCTTGGAGTTAATCATGTGGTTTGTCGCATTGCGTCCGGAACCACCGACACCGACGACGCGGATGCGTGCAAATGCTTCTACTTCTGGTATGACTTTGGGCATGGTTTTAGGCTCCGTTCATTAATAACTTGACATGGTTCGGTTTCAGATTTTCGTGAGATTTGATTTTTTCGATTGAACAAATCTTGAGGCGTAGCGAGCTACGATGAAAG
>VMGT01000044.1 GCA_007376725.1 Parcubacteria group bacterium Greene1014_15
AAGCTCTCCAACGAAAGGAGCGAATGGCGCGCTATTCGTCACCTTTAATGTCGGTGGTGACCCGAAAAAAGCGACTGCGTACTACAAATCAACGAGTGGCACGATCCTTGATGAGTTTGTGATTACAGCGCCGTAACTGAAATTCCTCAATCTCCTCCCAAAATGGGGAGGAAATGGGGACAGGCACAATTTTCTTGTGTCTTAATACACGAAAGGTACAAGCCGCCACGGAACCTGCGCGTGATATTCTCGGTATGTTGCATCGGTGAGAAGATATTTTTCCTCCAATCGTATCCGCAAAAAAAGAAGTGTTGTAGCGGCGGCAATGATGAGTATATTGTAGAGTGATATACTAATAAGAATATATCCTGCAAACGCAAGCAGGTAGCTTGCGTATAGGGGATGGCGGACAAAACGATAGAGGCCGCCCGTTTTTATCACGCGCTGCGCGGGTACAACAGCAAAACTTCGATTGAGTGACAGTAATCCAAAAATTTGTATAACGAACGCAATAAGAATGAGAACGCTCCCCCCACTCCATATGAGTACGCCAGTGGATGAAAAGAGGAGTGGCAAAGCAGTTCCTGCTACAGCCACAATCCAGTCAACAAAATGTATAGAAACGCGCCGCGGCGCTGTGCGAAATACATAAAGACACGCAAGTATTGTCTCTGAAATGCAAAAAACAAGAAAGCCCCATGTGCCTGTTTCTCTAAAGGCTCGTGCGTACCAAAGTGCATAAGCGATCCAGACAATTGCCAATGTGATATTGATACCAACGGTCACAAATTTTGAAGCGGGAACATTCTCTTTCAGCATACAACTACATGGTAACGCTCAAAAAAGTAAAATACCAGAACAACGTTGATCCGGTATCTGCTCACAAGACTGAGTAGCATGTCATTCCCGCGAAGGCGGGAATCCAGTGCAAACAAAGAGTATTTTCTGGATCCCCGCTTTCGCTGGGATGACACAACAGAGGAATGGGTTGTAAAAACATGTTGGATATAAACGTTTACTCAGTTTTGTGAGCAGATACTTGATCCGCACTTTTCACGGAGTACTTTTTATGCTAGTATAGACACATAATCTATGGCTAAAAGGGATGAAAAAAAAGCAGATGGGCAGGGAGGTCCTGATGAGGTTGGTCGTGTCATAACGCGCAACATCAGCACGGAAATGAAGGAGTCGTATCTCGACTACGCGATGTCGGTTATTACGGCGCGCGCTCTTCCCGATGTTCGTGATGGCTTGAAGCCAGTGCACCGCCGCATTCTCTTTGCCATGCGTGAGATGGGACTCACAAGTTCTGCCCGTTTTCGGAAGTCTGCAGCTATTGTGGGAGAATGTTTTGTTAAGGACACACTTGTCAGTACGGCAACCGGATTACGTCCCATTCAAGATATACAGATCGGTGAAAAAGTATATACGCAGACAGGAGAGCAAATGGTGACCAACACGTTTCGCATGCCCAAACGAGAATTACTTCATGTTGAATTGGAGAATGGATTATTGCAGACAGTGACCCCGACGCAGCAATTAAAGGTATTGACACCGGAACGTACATATGTTTGGAAAGATGCGAAAAATTTGCGAGAAGGTGATTATCTCGTGTTACGGTCTGTTTTTCCTAATAATAACCGTGATGTTGTTTTGCCCAAATTTTGTGAGAAAGAGATGATTCTGAATAGTTCCTTGGCGTATATGCTTGGGATGCTTATTTCAGACGGTTGGGTGGCGTATGATTATGGAGCAAAAAAGCAACCGCGCATAGGATTTTGTGCAAGTCAAATAAATATTTTACATCATTTGTGCGACATTTTTCGAACAGAATTTAACTACGCCCCTGTTATTGAGCGAAAAAAAGATTCTGTATATGTGATTCGCATTAATTCTTTGGCCATTACTCGGTATATAGTTACGACCTTCTTTAGTGGTGAAGAAAAATTGAATGCATTTACGAAATATATTCCTCGGCACATTCTCACCTCTCCTAAAAAGGTTGTCTTTTCTTTCATCAGTGGTTTGTTTGATGGTGATGGTTGCATCAAGTTGGCAAAACATGCGCTGACGTATACGACTATTTCTCCAAAATTGAGTCAGCAGTTGCTTACCCTCCTAGCACATAATGGCATTGATGCTACATGCCACAGGAGTTTTGTTTCCATGAAAAGATCATCGAAAATAAATGTACGCACAGTTATAGGCCGACACCCAGCTTTTTTTGTGGAATGTTGCGGCAACAATGCGGAGCGGCTTGCGACTTTGCTCACAGATTTACAAGAACCAAACAAAAAACTGAAATGCGTTGTTCTGATGTCAGAGCGCAAAAGGATTAAAAGAAGTCTTTGGAACAACTTTGATTTGATTCCTTACGGTTCTGAATGGGTATTTGGTGAATTGAGTGATTATCATCGTGGTGGCGGATGGTATCAAGATGTTGCGGGGGAAAATTTTAGAATGGGTATCACGCACGCGGGCGGGTCAAAAATACGTTACTCCTCGATGCTCATGGAACGTCCTTTGCGCATAAGTCAGATAATTTCGTGGGGGATTGAAAATAAATTACAACGCATCGGTTCACCTTTGTATGATTTTTTTTCTGATGTGCAAAAGTCAGGTTTGTTCTTTAAACGAGTGCGTACTGTTGTACAAGCAACTGCAGAAGAAACCTATGATATCGAAGTTGAAGGGGAACACGAATTCTTAGCGAATGGTGTTGTGTCGCATAACTGTATGGGCAAATATCACCCGCACGGAGATACTGCAATCTATGATTCGCTCGTGGGTATGGCGCAGGATTTTCGTATGCGGTATCCACTCATTACACCACAAGGCAACTTTGGATCAATCGACGGCGATCCACCGGCGGCAATGAGATATACAGAAAGTAAAATGGCGCGTCTGTCAAGTGAACTTCTACGCGATCTCGACAAAAATACTGTAGAGTGGCGCCCTAACTATGATGCCACAAGAAAAGAGCCTGTGACCGTACCTGCGGTACTTCCGAATCTTATGCTCAACGGCACGCTTGGCATTGCTGTTGGTATGGCGACAAACATTCCCCCACATAATCTTCGCGAGGTGTGCGAAGCGGTCACGCATCTCATCGACAACGAAAGCGCGACAACGGAAGATTTGTTGCAGTACATCAAAGGGCCGGATTTTCCCACAGCAGGTATCGTTTTTGGAGCAAAAGACATGCATCATGCGTATGCAAATGGGAGAGGAGGTGTTGTCTGTCGCGGCGTTGCTGAAATAGCGGAAAACAAAAAAGGTGACACGCAGATACTTATCACCTCTATTCCATATCGTGTGAACAAAGCTGATCTTATTACGAGTATTGCCACGCTTGTTCGAGACAAAAAGCTCGACGGCATCAAGGGGCTCCGCGATGAATCGGCAAAACAAGGAATGCGTATTGTTATTGACCTTAAAGCAACGGCGCATCCACAGACCGTGCTTAATTTCATCTATAAGCATACACAGCTTGAAGATACATTTCATTTCAATATGGTTGCGCTTCTTAATGGCGTGCCGCAGATGTTTAATCTTAAGTCACTCCTGCAAGAATTTGTCGTCTACCGCATATCGGTGGTGAAGCGACGTACGCAATTTGACCTCGAACGCGCTCTCGAACGCGAGCACATACTGCTTGGTCTCAAAAAGGCGCTTGATCACATTGACGAGATCATCAAACTCATCAAAGCGTCAAAGGATGCTGTAGCGGCGCATGCGAACCTGATGAAGGAGTTCAAATTTTCCGAGCGTCAGGCGACCGCAATACTTGAGATGCGTCTTCAGAGGCTTGCGGGTCTTGAACGCAAGAAGGTTGAGGATGATCTCCGTGACGTACAAGCTCTTATTGAAGATCTTCGCGGCTTGCTCGCGAGCCCAAAGAAGATTCGTGACGTTATCAAGACTGAATTGCGCGAGGCGGTGGAGAAATATGGCGATGAACGGCGCACGCGCGTCATGAAAGCTGGAGCAAAACTCATGTCGCCGGAAGATCTCATTCCGGACGAAGAGAGTGTGCTTGTGCTCACTGCAGGTGGCTATATTAAGCGAACCAACCCGTCTGAATACAAAAAACAGAAGCGTGGCGGCGTGGGTGTCATTGATTTAAATACGAAAGAAGAAGATTTTGTGACCATTCTTCTCACAACCACGACACACAGCGACCTGCTCTTTTTCACTGATACCGGAAAAGCATACCAGATAAAAATGTATGATGTGCCAGAAGGGAAGCGAGCGACTCGCGGCAAATCCATTATGAATTTCTTGCCGCTCTCTGCCACCGAAAAAGTGACGTCAGTGCTTCCAATGCCAAAGAAAATCAAAGAATCAGTGCTTTCACTTCTTATGGTGACTGAAGAGGGAACGGTTAAACGTGCGGCGGCGAGCAGCTTCCATGATGTGCGGCGCAGTGGTCTGCTTGCCATCAAACTTACTGATGGAGATCGTCTTATTGCTGCGTCATTCGTTGATAAAAGTGATAGCGTGATTCTTGCAACAGCAAAGGGTCAATCGATTAGATTTAAGGTGACTGATGTTCGGGAAATGGGCCGGAATGCGGCAGGTGTGCGGGGTATTAAGTTGGGAAGCCACGATGTTGTGATTGGCGCAGGACGTGTTGAAAAGGTTTCCGAAAAAGACGAGTTTCTTGTGTTGTCCGAAAACGGACATGGAAAGAAGACATCTCTCAAAGAGTACAAGATTCAAAATCGTGGTGGAAGCGGTATTAAAACATTTAAGAATTCTTCAAAGACGGGAAAGTTGATGATTTCTGAAGTCGTGGAGGTCAGTGAAGATGTGGAGGTTGTTGCTATGTCCAAGAAAGGCCAGGTGATCCGCGTTGATTTAAGTGAAATTCCAAGCCTTGGCAGACAGACACAAGGCGTGCGTGTGATGCGTCTGCGCCCGGGCGATTCTATTGCTTCTGTGATTTGTCTCTAACTCCTCCCTTTTAAATCCTCGTTCCCCCTTTGGTAGGGGGAAGTTCTTGGGAGGATGGGAGGGATGTGGACTCCTCCCTTTATGAAAGGGAGGATGGGAGGGATGTGGACTCCTCCCTTTATGAAAG
>VMGT01000001.1 GCA_007376725.1 Parcubacteria group bacterium Greene1014_15
GGCTGAAGCCTGCCCGTAAACTCATCCACAATGATCACTTCGTCGTCACGCACAACATACTCTTTGTCACGTATAAAAAGCGCCTTCGCGCGAACGGCGGTTTCAAGATGGTGCACATATTTGATACCTTTGTCGGTATAGATATTATCAATACCGAGCGCTTTTTCAGCTTTTTCGATCCCCGGATCCTTAATTGATACAGACTTGAACTTCTCATCAACTTCGTAGTCTTCTCCTTCAACGAAATTTTGCACGATATTCTTAAACACCGCGTATAAATTTTCAGAGTCGGCGGAAGGCATCGATATGATAAGCGGCGTCCGCGCTTCATCAATAAGAATCGAGTCAATTTCGTCAACGATCGCGTATGCGTGTTCCCTCTGACGCAGCATTTGAGATTCTAAAACAGTATTGTCACGGAGATAGTCAAAACCGAATTCGCTATTTGTGCCATACGTAATATCCGCTCTATACGCTTCCTCCCGCGTACATGGACGGAGAAATTCATAGACCACCTTGAACGAACCAATCTCGTCACGTTCTTCGTCACGTTCTTTGTGTGCCGGATCATAGAGATAGGTGCCGGCGCCATTGATTACACCAACGCTCAAGCCAAGAAAAGAAAAAATCTGCCCCATCCAAACGGTGTCGCGCCTCGCAAGATAATCATTTACCGTTACCACATGCACACCTTTTCCCGACAAGGCATTCAAATACGCAGGCAGTGTGGCAACAAGTGTCTTGCCTTCACCTGTTTTCATTTCTGCTATGTTTCCTTTGTGGAGCACAATACCACCAATAAGCTGCACATCAAATGGCCGCTGTTTGAGTGTCCGCTTTGTCGCTTCGCGCACAACCGCAAATGCCTCCGGAAGAAGATTGTCTAGTATCTCTCCCTTTTTCAGACGCTCTTGAAATTCTGTTGTTTTTTCACGAAGTTCTTCGGTTGTAAGAGTCTCAAACTTCTTTTCAAAAGAATTGATTTGGGCAACCGAAGGAGCACACGCCTTTAGAAAGCGTGTATTTTGGTCGCCAAACATGCTCTCGAGTAAAAACATGGGCTTAATAGTAGCGTAAAAAAACCCCGTATGCGAGCTTCGTAAAAATCGATGGCATGCGAGGCGGCAAGGCAACAAAATTGCGAGACGTATTGCCTATATCGACCAGTGAGGATGCGAAATGGAAGATACTTCTTTCATTTCGTCCGAACGCCGTCGATATATAGTTACTATCTATATACGGTGAGCAATTTGGTGCCGAAGCCAACAAAGCAGGCCGCGATTTTTACGAAGCTCGCGCAAAAAGAAAACAGCTCTGCGTGACGCAGGGCTGTTTTCGGAGAATAGAGCGAAAAACTAAATTCGGCGCTTCTTTGCTGCCTTTCGCTTTGCTGGCTTTTTCGCTGCCTTTCGTCGTCTTTTTGCTGCCATGCTTTTTGAGATAACTTGGTAAGAGTCTAACAGCTTCGACCAAAATCTTTTCTTAAAAACGTACGCATACAAAGAAAAAGATTTTATTTCCTCGCTGTTATGTGCATATATAATTATCAGACAATAAAAAAACAAATACAACAACCAGTCTGGTAAAATATGTGGATAACTTTTTTATTTTGTTTTCGCTGCGTGTAAATCAATCGCACAAAATGTTTTAAAAAAACTAGCAAGTAGAGCTTTGTGCATTTTCATATATCTTTACTCACCTTACGCAACAAAATGTTTTTTCCGTCATTGCGAGGGCGGAGCCCGAAGCAATCTAGGATTCGGGCATGATACTCTAGATTGCTTCGGGCCCCGCCCTCGCAATGACGAGTATAGATAATCTCATACATAACTCATATTGCGTAAGGTGACATCTTTATTGCACATCAAACACTCCAACAAGCTGCACTTCTCTCTCAAGCTGTATTCCTGTTTTTGCATAAATGTCATTGATAATATTGTTGCCGAATTCCATGACATCATCCGCCTTCGCATCTCCATAGTTGACAACAACAAGCGCCTGATTTTGAAAGCTGCCAACATTGCGAGACGTACTTCCCTTAAAACCACCCACATGTTCTATAAGCCAGGCAGCTGGAATCTTTGTCTTATTTTTCGAAACTGAAAATAAAGGTATGTTTGGAAACAGTTTGCAAACTCGCGCCGCAACGGACGCAGAAACAATTGGGTTCTTGAAAAATGATCCGGCTGTTCCGTATGTCTGTAAGTCTGGAAATTTTCTGCTACGAATTTCAAGCACAGCTCTGCGCACAGACAAAAGGGTTGGTAATTCCTTATGTTCTATAAAATAATTCGTTAAATCCTTGTATGACGTGTTCAGCCTTCCTTGCTTCTGCAGCCGAAATGTAACTTCGGAAATAATATACTTTCTGCCTACAAGCGTTTTAAAGTAACTGGTACGATAGTCAAATTTGCATTCATCCGCAGTAAATCTGTGCCAGGTCCCCGTCTCTGCATTGCACGCCGTCACGGAAACGATCACATCCGCAACTTCCGCGCCATACGCTCCGACATTTTGTATCGGAGTACCGCCAACACTTCCGGGAATACCGGAGAGGTTCTCTATACCGTAGACGCCACGAAGCACCGCTTCCTCTACAAAGGTGTCCCAATTTTCTCCCGCAGCAACCGATACCTCGACAAAATTCGTATCGATATCTCTTGAGAGCCGTCCTCGCAATTCAATCTTTATCACAAGACCGCGAAAACCGCTGTCAGAAATCAAAAGATTTGAGCCGCCGCCAACGATAGAGAAAGGGATGCTCTTCTTCCTGCAAAACGCAAGTGCGTCTTCAAGATCTCTTTTTGTTCGTACATTACAAAAATAATCGGCGGAACCGCCGATCTTAAACGTCGTGTATGGGGCAAGTGCCACATGTTCCTCTATTCTCATACCGATAGCAAGTACCTCTATTCAACAACCGTGTGGTCGGCAGGTGCAAAACCCCGAAACAAAATGTTCTATGTGAGCGCAGCCGCCGACCACACGAGCGTGGAATGGTGCGTATAAAGTATATGTCGAAAAGGAGGGGAACGCAATCTGAAAACAAGATAGTAGACAAGCTCTAATACCCACGATAAGGTACAAGAATCTCGGAAAACACCCCCCTTCTCAAGGTCACTCAGAATTTTGTCGCCAATTTCTTTCCTGCGAGTGCTATGTTTTCTAATCTTTTTGTCGTCATTTGCGTCTCGGTCACAATATAACACCTATCCTATGCTCATTACAAAGGCACGAGGCAACCTTACAAGTTTCTCATGTGCTGAAAAACATGCTACAATATGACCATGTTACTGTCATCACGTCACATAAAAAGCAAGGTTAGCAAGTGGTCCTTCAGAATACGGACATTCCACAACTGGTACACTATAGTTTTCCCCATAAACAGAATTCTCTCCAAAGAAAGAACCCTAAAAGCAAGAAACGGTATTAGGCTATTTGTGCACGATATATCATCTTCTGAAATTGGTATGACAAGGGAAGTATGGGAGAAAAATGACTATGCAACATTACCCCCAACAGGGAACATCATTGACATTGGGGCAAATATAGGTGCATTTTCTTTACTCGCCGCAAAAAAGACAAAAGCACATATTTTTGCACTTGAGCCGATACCGGTAAATTTTCGAATATTAAAAAAGAATGTCGAGCTTAACAATTTCACATCGCGTATTAGTCCTTATTGTCTCGCTCTCGGCATGAAAAATGAAAGACGAAATATGGTTCTGTCGAAACGCAACATGGGTGGACATTCTTTTTTTATACCAGGCACAAACACTACATCTGTCGAATGCGAAACACTTGAAACTTTTTTGAAAAATAACAATATAGAGCATGTCGATTATATAAAATGCGACTGCGAGGGTGGGGAGTATGAGATTTTTTTAAATACACCGCGCGCAGTTTTTAATAGAATTTCGACCATAACTATCGAGCTTCATGATGTCCAAGGATATTCTTTTTCTGATCTCGAAAACCACTTTCAAAAAATGGGATATAACTCCCCCGGCGAAATTTGACTTTTAATATTCGACCTTGTGTAATTTCTCTACCGCCGCGAGACAGTTTTTTCGTTTTAGAATTGTCTCGCAATTGGTTTTGAAGCATGATAGGTATCGACTTGATTGAAAAGAATGGCCTCCTGGGCGATTGTAGCGCGTCGTTTTTTCTTTCTCATACTCATTTTCCCCAATAGACGCTCTCCGGTGTTTGGTACTCTAATGATTGGTGTCTGCGCTTTGTATTGTAGAAAGAGAAGTACTCGGTCAGACCTGCGCGTGCTTCTTCGATACCCCGATACGATTTGAGATACACATTCTCACGCTTCACGGTTCTCCACAATCGTTCGGTGAAAATATTGTCCATGCACCTGCCTCTGCCGTCCATGCTGATAGCGATATCCTTCGCCATAAGAATGCTGGTGTAGTCTCTGTCGGTGAACTGAACGCCCTGGTCGCTGTTATGTATTTCCGGCGTAGCGATCGTCAGCGCTTGGTTAAGTGCCGCACGGCAGAAGTCTGTTTCCATCGAGAGAGAAAGCTCCCAAGACAAGACGAACCGTGAAAACCAGTCGAGAAGCGCTACAAGGTACGCCCATCCTTCTTCGAGTTTCACGTAGGTAATATCCGTACCCCAGACGTGATTTGGATGAACAACAGCAAGGTTTTTCAAGAGGTATGGATATTTTTTGTGTTCTTTATGGGCAGTGCTCGTCTTTGGCTTTGGATAGATGGCTTCTATGCCCATCTCTCGCATAAGCCGCTGGACATGTTCGCGACAGAGGGCGACTTCGTACCGATCGAAGAGTTCAAGTCGCATTCTCCGTGATCCGTAAAAAGGATAGTCGGTGTAGATCGCGTCGATCATGTCCATGTGCTTTTTGTCTTTTGTCTTCTCTCGTTCCGTGTAGTAGAGGCTGCTGCGGGAAATAGCAAGAAGTTCAGTTTGTCGCGCGATGGAAAGGTCGGGGTGTTCTGGAGTGATGAGCGCCTTCCGTTTCTCATGACTCAAGGTGCAATTTTTTTTTCAACCAGTCGAGCTCGGTGTCTCGCTGTCCAATAATTTTGTAGAGCCGATCAACGAGGGCGCTCTGTTCCGACTCCCTTTCTTTTCGCTCGCCAGAGAAAACGAGATGTGCATTTTCAACAAGCTGCTTTTTCCAGATACCAACCTGTACGGGATGCGCTTCGTACTCGCTCCCGATCTGATTGATCGTTTTTACTCCTTTAACCGCTTCGAGAGCAATCGTTGCTTTAAGCTTTGGCGGAATGATCTTTTTCATAGGCGTGTGTTTCTTTCAGTATCTCACGCCGGGGACTTGACACAATTTCGCTGTCCAAATTTCCCAGTCCATTATAATATAAGACCTTCTGGTCGGCACCGCGAATGATACACGCCAAACATTGGATAGACCTGTCCTCAAATAGGATTTCATGACAAAATGTTCAGATTTTTAGCCCGGTAGGTGATTTTACTAAATCGCGAGACGAGGTCAAAAAATGCGAAGAATATCAAGATATTTCAAGCAATTTTTGACGAGTCGCAGTAAAAATCTAGACACTTTTGGCAGAAAGGTTATTTGAAGACAGGTCTAATATACGAAAAGGCCCGCCGAAGCGGACCTTTTCGCAGAACATTTTTATTAGAGCAAGCACTGATGTGCGCACTCACGAGGACAGTATAGCAGAGTGCTTCTAAAAAGTCAAATTTTACCGCACGCGAAGCCCAGCCCACACAAAGAACGTACTCTCAACATCTATTTGTTTTCCTGCACGCATGTCCTGAATCTTTGCCTCTCCCTGCTCCTTAAAATTTGGATCAAGCTTTATTGCAGATTCTATCTCCTTGATTGCCCTTCCAAGTTGTCCGTCAACATAATACGCGGCAGCAAGAGTAGTTTTTACCTTAACAAGCTGATTTTCCTCTTTATTCACTTCGGCAAGTTTTTCCCATATACGAACGACAAGATCTGTTCTTCCTGTTTTAAGATATGCAAGTATCATTTGACGTTCAGGAACTAAAATAGTGCCAAACCGCTCTTCAAGTATCTCTTTTGCGATTGTTTCTTTCCCAATCTGTTGGGCAAAAGATGCGTAGAACACACGAGCTTGGTCATTTTTTTCCTCAAGTTTAAATGCCTCTCTAAAAAATTCAAGCGCCTTTTCATCTTCTTTGAGCTCCGAAAGCGCTGTAGCAAGCTCCATCGTAATAATTTGCTTTCGAGGAGAGAGCTCGTGCGCCTGCGCAAGCAGTGGTACACCGGCATCAGGCTTATTGATCGCCCGCAAAAATGCTCCTAGAAAATAATAATGGCGCGTCGAGAGAGGGGTCTCTTTGAGCTGTTTGTCGAATTGCTCCATTGTTAACGTGAAAAAGTTTTGTTTCACTTCTTGCGACGGCTGTGAACTTGCGATCACTTGAAGTGTCAACTGTAATAATTGTTCGCGAGCCTCAATCGCTCCAATTGTATTGTATGCAAAAACTTTTTTGAATTTTTCAAAATTTTGAGTAATACCCTTCTCTTGAGGAATGATGGCATCAATAAGTATAGATGCGGCAAACATCGGCCTCACGTTGATCACATATACGGTAACACCGAGAATAATGCAAAGCACCGGGGCAACTGTTGAATCAACTACTACACGCTTCACTTCTATCCATGTCCAAACTCCTCGTTCTCGCGGGAAACTTTCCATCGTATGCACATACGCGAGAATGGAGAAAAAAAGGACATAGCTCACAATGTTGTCAAACACAAACAAATTGTGGAAAAGATATCCTGCAAGCATGCCGGTAAGAAGAGACTTGTCCACGAGCGTAAATTTTTTGCGCGTATCTTTCCAAAGAACAAAAAGTGTAACACCAAAAAGCGAGAGGTAGCTTACAAGACCCACAACCCCGGCACTGATCGTCCAATCAAGTATTATGTTGTGTGCCCTATCAAACCACGGTTCCTGCGAATACATGCGCGGGTCATAATATTTATTGAATACAATATCAAAATTGTTTTGTCCCCAGCCAAGAATCGGGCGCTCCTGTATTCCCTTAAGAGCCATCTGCCAAACCATTGATCGAGAACCAACTTCTCGAAATGAAAGATTGGTGAAACGAGAAAGTACGGGACTATGTGTAACGAAATCCGCATCTTTAATAAGCAAAAAACCGCCAAGGCCAAGAAAAAGAAGTATGATCCCCGCCAATGCAACTTGCCTCAAGCGTCTTCGGCTCTTCTCAAAAAAAGCAATGAGAAGAGCGGTAAGAAGAAGTCCTCCGAGAAGACCGAGGATAGCGCCGCGCGTCGCTGTGTAGTAAAGTGTTGTCACCTGCAGCAAAAAGATACCTCCAGTTACAACATATTGAACCCATTGCTTCTCCATAATTTTTCGCTGTTTCCAAAGATAACCTGCGCCAAACAAAACCGCAACGGAGATCACTCCGAGAATATACATGTCTTTGCCCATATGTACATTGTCGCTCACACCGACATGCATGAGAAAAAGCAAAAACCAACCCCCCCCAATAAAATAGCTTACAAGCGCTTCTCTGCTGAAATGCTTCGTCCTTCGAAAAAAGAGCATGAGGAGCAAGTACATGTTGAACAACATATATATACCCATATATGTTGCATTCCCAAGTGTTCCATCAAGACGAACACCACCTTGGTTTATCTGCAAGGCACCTGCGAGCTGGAGATATCCGTACATGCTCAAAAAAAGACTTACGCCTATTGAGGTATAGAAAAACTTATCCCAGAGTTTCATCGAGTTGAGTATAGAACCGGTAACCAAGACATATACTGCAAGATGAAGTATAGTGACAAGTCCCTCCATGCGTTCAAAGTTGCTCCAAATACTTGTTTGAACACTCACGCCCAAAAGATCAGCTATCGTAACAACAAGAACAAATATTCCCATTGTTGTCAGGACAGCAGAACGCCCCAGACGATACCCCTTATTTCGAAGAGCAAGAAGCAACCAGGCTGTTGCGGTAATTTCAACAATAATGCGAAACGCAAAATTTTTCCCTGTTATAAACGGAAAAAACATGTGCGGTGCAACAATAAGGGGGACAAACGGCACCATAAAAATGCCTCCGAGCGCAATCAGCCGCAACATTTTATTTATTTGCATGCGTTGGAGTATAGCACTATCAACCCAATTTGACCATAAAAACAGCGGCATGAGTACCAAGGAGTACTCATGCCGCGTTCACATCACTTCTTTGTTGCGATTTGTTCCAAAAAGACTGCTATTTTTGGCGCGGTATCCCACACTGCGGGCGGGGCAGGAAATGTCGCTTCTTGCTGCGCGCGCAGGTCTTCGCATCCTTCATCCGTGAGCAAAGCGGATACTGCCTGCACGAAACCGAAAGGCCCGGCATCAAGATCAACAACAAGATTCCCGCCGAGTTTCGCGACAAACCATTCACCTCCATCGGGAACTCCCTGCAACATATTCAATTCTCGCACAAGTTTACTCGTGCAATAGATCGCAGGCTTTCGCGCAAGCGCGTACGCGATACTATCCGTTGCTCCACCGGTAAATACTGCAATTTTTGATGCGCGCAGAATCTCCGTCAGCGAAGCAGATCCGAAATCAAGTAACCACGCACCATTAGTTGATTGTAGCATGGCATTACGCTGTTCCAATTCTGCCTCGCCAATCTTTTCATCCCCACGAGTCTTAATTGCAAGAACGATGCGACCTTGGGCAAGCAAAAAAGCAACTTGCATATGCGAAATTACAAGATTGTTCAAGCCTGCATGCTTAACGCAACCAAAAGAAACAATCATATCGTCTGGACACACTGGCCGGTCAAGCAAAAGTGCAGACATCTTCCTCGACTTTCTGAACTCTTGCTGCATGTCGCTAGAGGTTGTTAAAGCATCATACGTCGCCTTCCAATGCTGAGGAAGACCAAAGTACTCGCTCCGAACATAGCCAAGCGCGGCTACCTGCTCGCGCCATTGTTCCATCGCGAGAATGACCGCGGTTGTACACTGCCGAAATTTCTCAAATTTCGGCCGACCTGAAGAACCTGGGGTATCTTCGAGTACAATGATTGGCACAGTGAATGAAAGGTGCCAAAGAATATCAGTTTCTTCTTCTGTGTCGTAGGAAGCGGGCCCGCCGACAACCACAACATCACACGTCGCAAGTTGTGGGCCATACTCGGACGCAAGGCCCCTCTTTTGACAGGGGGCAAAAACGATTTCATTACTGGCATCTTTCGCAGCTCATCAGCAATCATCCGATTGTATTTCGACGGACCCTTGTCATACGCAATAAAGCCATACCGCATCATTTTACCCTTTCCAATACTCTTGACATATTGTCAATACTCATGACCTACAGGTTAAACAGCCTTTCGTTCCGAAAGGTTACGAGCGCGAAAACAAGATGCCGTAGACTCTTATACACTAGACGCAAGATACGCTGCCATTTTTTTGGCAATAAACACGTCAGTCGCAATACGCGACTCAACGGTCATGCCACCAATGTGGGGAAGCACGATCACATTCTCATGATTCTTCGCGTGCTCAACAAGGGGATAGCTGCTGAATGTTGTACCATCAAAGTCCAGTTCACCAGCCAACACATCTGTTCCATATCCTGCAATTTTCTTTTTCTGTATCGCCTCAAGGAGCGCGTCTTCGTTCACGATTTTACCGCGTGAAGTGTTGATCAAGTACGTGGATGGTTTCATTTTCTCAAGCGCTTTCGCATCAAACATATTCTCTGTGTCTTCTTTCAAGTGCACATGTATTGAAATTGCGTCGCTTGCTCGCAAAATTTCGTCGAAAGAAACTTTTTTATACAAAGAACTATCTACATTCGGGTCAACAAAGATCACGTTCATATTGAATGCTTTTCCATACTGCGCCATGAGTGATCCGAGGCGGCCAAGACCCACAATGCCGAGTGTCATGTAGGAGAGATTATGCCCGCGGAACAAATCGCGATCCCAGACCCCAGACTTCACAGAATCAAATGCCCAAGGAGATCGGCGCGCAAGATCAATGAGCATACCAAATGCAAGTTCCGCCGTACCGGTGATCGTCCTTAAAAATGCATCTTCTCCGCGAAGAGAAACAACTGCAATTCCCTTCTCCTTCGCATACACAACATCAATGTGATCGAGGCCTGTCGTTGATGTTGCAATTACCTTTAAATTCTTCGCTCGGTCGAGAACGTCCTTGTGCAGATTCAAGCCGAGCTGCACAAAAATAATATCGAATTTTGAAATACACTCCAGAAGTTCATCCTGCGTTAACTGTTTATACTCGACACTCCCGAGCGTTTCAATGATCGCACGAGCTTTTGTCGGATATTCGGTAATCGTGTTGAGAATTTTATATGTCATATCCTTTTTTTCGTAACTCATGAAGCATATACTCCGCCACAATCATATCAACAGGTTCGTCTATATCAATCGAGCGTTCCTTTGGTGTCTCGTGTCCAACAACATAATCACCGTAGAGACGATTTTTCTCCATAATAACATCTCGACGCATCGCGTAGACGGCGCCGCTGCGCCGGTACGCAACGGGAAAATCCTGCCGACGAGTGCCCTCTTCTTCGGGAATAACATACGGAATGATCCGATCTCCATCGAATTTTTTAATTTTTATAGGATGGTCACTCCCCACGCGAACAACGGTAACAGCGCTTTCCGCGCCGGAAGAAATGAGTTTTCGGAGCGTTTCGTCAATGTCTTCGGGAATCCGAAACGGGGAAGTCGGCTGAAGAATAACACAATAATCATACCGACAACCCTTTCTTTGTTCCATTTCTCTAAGTGCATGCTGCATCACCGGAAGATGCGGAACACGATCGCCGGCCAATTCAGGAGGACGCATGAACGGCACATGACCATTCCATTGCTTGGCGATATCCGCAATTTCTTCGTCATCAGTAGAAATAATCAAATCAGTAATCAGGGCGCTTTTGTTGCCAACTTCAATAGAGTACGCAATGAGTGGCTTGCCTCCGATCTCCTTGATATTTTTGCCAGGTATGCCCTTTGAGCCGCCACGAGCAGTTATAACACCTAAGATACTATATTTTTTGCTGTTTTCCATATTTTTTCGGAAACCGCATGTTCCTCTTTTTCATAAAATATTTTTTGCGTGTAGAGCGATACCGTAGCAATTTTGTACGCAATATTCTTACTCGGTGATTCGCCAAGATACAACGACGATGATTGATACTTGCCATGGAGAATCTGCTGACGAATCACGTTCTTGATCGCGCTACTGTCGTGCGGCACATCAACAACATTTGGACCTCGAAGACGCTGTTGTTGCCGCGTACCAATGTTCACGACAGGTACACCAAGAAACGAACATTCTTTTATACCCGCAGACGAATTTCCTACGAGAGCTTTCGCGTTGCGCAAAAGACCGAACCATTCTTCCGGATGCAAATAACGCATAAAACGTATCTTGTGATTTTGCACTTGATCGTTAAAAATACGCAGCTGACGAGAAATCTGTTCTGACCCAACGTCAAAATTTGGCCAAAACCACACTGTCTGCACACCGAGATCATGTACCGCGTCAAGTACTGTTTTTGTATGAGAAATACTATCATCAAATTCGCTCGCCACGGGGTGATAGAGAACAATAATATACTCTTGAGAAAGGTCGAGGGATGCACCGCTGCCCGTTACGGTAATATCAGGAGCATGCATGCCAAGTTTCGCGGGCACTTCAAGATCAGGGCTGCCGAAATTAAAAATATATTTAGGATTTTCTCCCATCTTTTGAAGCCTGTTCGCTGCATCATTATTTGTCGCAAAGTGTATATGCGAAAGTTTTGAGACCGCATGACGCACACTTTCGTCAATCGTGCCCGAGAGATCGCCTCCCTCAATATGCGCAATGGATATATTCATCAATGCCGCTGCAACCGCAGCTGACAGAACTTCGAAACGATCGCCGCGGATGACCACAACGTCAGGTTTGATCTGCTCCAACAAAGAAGAAAACTCTATAATACCGAGACCTGTTGTTTTTGTCTTTGTGGCATAATTGTCCCCCTCAAGATTGAAGTGCATTTCATGCAAATACTCAAAGCCTGCTTTCGCCAAACGCTCTTTGATGCCAATACTTACCGATGTGTATTTAGCGGAAAGAGCTGTTCCGGCAAGAACCACATGAAGCTCGACATCGGAGCGTTTGCGCAATTCGTCAAGCACAAGAATATTGCGGCTGTAGTGTATAAAACTCGTAATGACAAAACACACGCTTCGTTTTTTGCTTGAAGACATATCCATATCATTCAAATACAGATTCTGCAATTGGTTCATATTTGTGAAGTGTCCTGCGCAGTTTCTTTCCAATCACCATATCAAATTTATCTGCTGAAGTTCCTTCTATATACATCTTAGGACGCATGGCAAAGACAAGTTCTTTTGTAAGAACTGTGCCCGCAACGATATCTGCGCTAGCAACAAGCGCTTTGTTGAAATACGGACGAAAAATACTATTCGCTCCTTCGAGTTCTTTTGAACGATCACCAAAGTAGGGGGTCACATCAATTTCTTCAGCCTTACCTCCGCGTATGTCCTCTATCATGAGCCGCATTTCATCCGGTGTAATCGAAGCTTTGTGGTCTGCGCCCCAAAGGTCGCGTGAAAAAGAAAAATGCTTTTCAATGATCCGTGCACCCAATTTAATTGCAGCAAGATCAACTTCATGTCCGTCAACCGAGTGATCAGAAAAACCAATCACCGTGTCGGGATATTTTTCACGCAAATGAGCAATGGTCGCCAAATTAAAAAGTTCTGGCGGGCAAGGATACTGACTCACGCAATACAATACGGCGAGAGCAATACCCTTGCCCCGAATATGCGCGATCACTCCATCGAGCTCTTTGAGAGAAACCATGCCGCTTGAAATAATAAGTGGCTTGCCGGTACTCGCAATAAAATCGAGTGTCACATGATCATGCACATCCCCGGAACCGATTTTCCAGAGAGGCACGCCAACCTCTTCAAGTTTCATTGCTGCCTTGCGACTCATCGGCGTCGAGAAGAAGACAATACCCCGATTATCGCAATGCTGTTTAATCTCTCTCCAAAACAAAAGCGGCGTTGCCTCCATATTCCTTTTGATCCAACTGTATCGATCACTACCCTTGAAATGAGGCGAGATTACGTCGACATTGATGAATTCATCTTCGAGTTCATGCGTCTGAAATTTAACCGCGTCCGCACCGACACTCGTAGCTGCATCAACGAGATCTTTAGCATTTTGTAGATATTCTTCGACCGGGCGATCTTCTAGAGTCTGAATAAAATTTTTCCCAATTTCAGCAATCACAAAAACATCATCTCCTCCGATGATTTTGTTTGCTCCTCTAATATATAGTGTTGGCTCTGCCATAACGTCTTTTTAATGTATAACAATACAAATCATTACGAAGTCACCTTATGAGCATGGAAAGCCCAATTTTCTGCATATACCTTTTCCAGCCCCCATACACAATAACGTGGTAAAGCTTAAGGTATGGCAGGAAAAACTGCGCTCGAAAGAACAGGACATCGCCTTTCAATTTTTTCATATCTCTCCGCAAAACTTCCGGTCGTGTTTTCCTTACCACGAAGCGCATGTGATGCATACTCATTCCCCGTTCTTTCTGTCTTTTGAGAACAGAGACTTTTTTATGTTCATCAACATCCATATATACAATTTCAAATCCGACAGACTGTATCATCAGTGTAAGCGTTTCCGGCGTAAACATATAGGGATGATCTATTTGCACACTGCTGTAAATCGCCCCTGCGCGGCGGCATTGTTGACGAAAATTCTTTACAGCTAAAATGATCGTTCCGCCCATTGCAAGATGATCATGCGACCACACAAGAAATCCGCGCGGATCAAGAAGGTGATTAAAGGTCTGCACGCAAAACACCGTCGAGAGCGAGTTGATTTTGTCGTTTCTAAAATTCTCAAAGAGTGTGTTGTATGTTTCGATTCCTTGCGAGTTCGCGTACGCAGCATCTGCCGAGGACGGCTCTATGCCAACAACAGAAACTCCCCGTATAGTATCTTTGACTCCAGCAAGCAGGCCGCCGTAAGAAGAACCAACATCTAAAATAACTCCCTTGCAAATCCATTTTCGAAAGTCTTCCGCAAGCGCTCTGCCAAACTGGTAGGCATTTTCAAACCCTCTTCCCGCAGGATCAGCATACTTTGGAGAAGTTTTGCCTTTCGTTCTCAATCGTTCCTCATGGTAGTACGTTTTATAATACCGATCATACTCAGTGCGTGTCATACGAGGATTAATAAAAATGAGTCCGCAATTTTTGCACATGCACGTCTGCACATTCATTCCGCTTGAAATCTTTCGCGCAAGAACATACAACGAATCTGCGCCGCAAAGATTGCAGGAAATTTCTTCACATACCGCTGTCTCATATTGAAACCTGCTCTTCTCAGAATGTTCCATATTAGAGCATATCCATTATCTAACGCCTCGGCGAAATGTTCAAAATTCGTTGCGGTTAAATAGTGGATAGGCCATTACATACAGGCAACAGAGACACGTTCTTGAATAACGATTCTCCTCTCGGCTGTCATGCAGTTATTAAGTATATTCATTCTTCCTGAATCGAGCTCAAAAAGAGGCGCTTTTCCCTCTGGAACATCGTTTGCATCCATGCGCCCCAATAAAAGCGGAGATTGGAGTGAAGTATTACATGCACGCTCCATCGTAAAGCCAAATTTGAAACCCTCGTCTTCGGCAACAGCGGCACACAATTGCGACACAAGATCCGGAGCCCCAAAGGGGTACGAAATGCCCTGTATTTCGTGCGCATCACTGCCTGCAATAGCTGCAACAACATCGCGTGTTTTTGTAATTTCCATACGAAGCATAGCATCATCAAGAGATGCCATCGGCACATGAGAATATCCATGAACCCCGAGGCTTTCCAAATGTAACAATTCTCGAAGACCCTCTCTTGGAATATACATTTGCTCACAAAATACCGCTTCATTTGGGACTAGCGCGTTGAACATTCGATTGATAATCGCATCACGAATGGTTATCGGCAATGAGCTTTTATTTAATAAAAACTTGAGTCGCGCTTCATCAATGTCATCATACAAATACTGCGATCGAATCAACGCATCTGAAACACCAAGCGAATCTAAAGAGAAAATGCTACCCGTCAAATAGAGATATTCTTCCGCAATGATGCTTAAAAACTTTTTTGGCGAAAGTTGCGCGCGACACCAATGTATTTTGTGCACTGACAAAACACGGCGTTCCTCATAAGGCAATCCAGACACAAAAAAAATCGCAGGTATGCCATGCTTCCTTAAAAGAGGGAGCGCAAGATCATATTGACCTCGAAACCCGTCATCGAATGTCATAATTGCCGCGTATTTCGGCAAAAATTTTTCTCCGGAAAGCACAGCAAGCATCTCTCGCTGTCCGACGAAAGTAAAAACGGATTGCAAGGCCTTTATTTGGCGCTCTAATCGCTCAATTGAAACAGGATATATCCCCTGCGCGTAGGTATCTTCGTTGCCTATATAATGATAATTGATCGCGAGAAGCATACTACATTGAAATGATTGGGTATTTGGCATCCCGTTCGTTTTTGTTTTCTGTATAGGTTTTCATCATACCATCGGCAAAATTTTTGCGCATCTTTTTCACCGCATCATCGCAGAAATCTCTCCTGCGGAAAACCTTACCAAAAGACAGGTCTTGCACCATCGGTATACATGTTCCTTCATGATACGCAAGAAGAGCGTCTATATAGTTTTCGGTTCCGGCGATAATGGTCTTGCACCCGAGGCTGTGGCAAGTATCATTCACTGCCGAAGCGGGGCGTATTTGTGTCAATATTGCCCCCGCATCCACCGCAGGCGTTGCGAGATGAATTGTCGTTCCGACACATTCTGGAAGAGTATCGACCAGCGGCCAAAAATTTGTGCCGGAGCCGCGATAATAGGGGGAAAGTCCCAGATGCATATTCAATATTCGTTTTTCATAAAAAGAGAGAAGTGGATTTTTTATGATCGAGGTTCCAAATAGCACAATGTATTCCGGATTGCGTGTCTTGATCCACTCGAAAACCTCACGACTGTTGGCGCCTTCCCGGGGCATTGTGTAGGTGTCATCAGGCGAAATAACTACGTCCGCGTGGTCGGCAAAATACGTTTCTTCTGCAGCATCACGATCGCACAGGTGTTCGTCCATAATCGTCTTTTCAGTCTCGATCTCGCTCCTTTTTTGCGCGTTCTCCTTCGCTTCACGAACAAGACCTACAACGGTAAATCGCTTGGCAAAAGAGTTCACAAGAAAATTATGCCGACGCGCATTGCTTGAAAGAATTGCTATTGTGGGCATAGAGTATGAAAAGACATTATGACGCTAAAGTTGTCCCAATAAAAACAAACCAATTCGTTCCCCCGATCGTCCATCAGTGAAGACGCACTGCGTTTCAACAAGTCTCATCCGTCCTGCGCGATCAAGTGAGGGGTCATCGAGATATCTTTTTACAGATGCGCAGAATTCCGACACCGACGACACCAATCGGATGCCACCTGTCGCAACAGCTTTTTTATAATGCTCCATTCCATAGTACTGCATGGGCGATTCCCGGAGCATCACCTGTCCTGCGGTAAAACCGATATTGATGACCGGTGTATCAAAAAGCGCTGCGTCAATCGAGATGCTTGATACATACGAAACGACAATATCCGCATGATAAAGCGTATCTGCGAGATGCCACACTTCCTTTTTATTCATATCCCAATCAACACTGCGGCTCTTTGTAAAACGAACGCCAGGGTAGTCGTAACATAAGTGCGGACGAAGCTTAAGCGCCTTTTGATCAACAAAATCATTCGGCTGAAAGCGAACTAATATGTGCAGATTATTACCGAAAGCGCCAGAGGCATTTAAGCCATAGAGCACGTCAATCATTGTCCATTCCAGATTGCTAAAGGCTTTGCCTACAGGAGCATACACCATAAGTTTTTTCCTCGGATCTGCATGAATATCTTTGAAAAAATCGTCTCTCGATTTTGGCGTATGAATATAGTATTCATCATATTGTGCAATACCCCCCACATAGATACGCTCTGGGCTCGCATCGTGTAACTCAATCAGCTCCTGCTTAACAAGAGCATTGTAGACAACAAACCAATCTGGCAACAGACGCAGCATAGAGCGAGAAGTTGTCTGATCCCACGAATTAATAAGCCCAACACTTTTCACTCCGCGTCTTTTCGCTTCTCGAAGTATGTGTATTTCTTTGTCATCAAAAAGATGGGCAAGAAAAACAAGATCAGGCATATATGTATCAAAATATTTTGCGTACGTATGTTCTCGTACGAAAAGAAAATCAACGCGCCGAACAAACTTGCGTACGAGTGAACGAGCCAAGAACGCATTGGTTATTTTTGCTATCCAGTGCACAAGAAGATTTCTGCCTGAATCCCGCAACATGAAACGTAAAAGATCCGTCGTATCGGTTTTAAGTAACATAAATTTTAACTTGCCGAAAAACGCATCTATATTTGGCGTATGTTGGGTGCGCACTACTTCGTAGATTAAGCGATCGTTTTGAAACTCTTTCTTATAATAATCCACACGTTCTTGACTATTGCAAAGAAGAACAATCCGAACACACACATCTTTAAGAAGTGTTTCAAGTATGGAGGTACGCAAAATATTTTTTGCTTCGACTCCCTGAAATATTGCAATTAAAATCGTTTTTTGCTGTTTGTTTTTCATTCTCCAGTATGTGCACGTAAAAAATCTACGAGCACTGCGGCAAGATTCTGACTTGCCTGTCCCAATAATCCTCCTGTTTGCTCATCAATAATTTTTTTCCTGCCTTCTGCATGCAGGGCAGGATTTACACGATATGCCGCAAGAGCTTCGCCAAGTTCGTCAGCGCTTTTTACATACCACACACCCTTGCTTGCTAGGATACTCTTAAAATGGTCGTAATCGTAGTAACGCGCAATGCTCTCCTTGTATAAACGCTTATGCGTACCGTCAAAACCAACGAGAATAACAGGTGTATTAAACAGCGCGGCATCAACACACATCGTTGAAGGACCTGTTACAACGATATCAGCGCAGCAAAGCAGGTTTTGCAAATGCATGTCGTCTGCTCTCGAAAGTTCAACAAACTTCCGGCGGGCAAAACGCTGCTTGTCCACCTGTTCAAAAAAAATACCGTCATGCGCAGAATCCGTGGAAAGACACTGCACAGTATCTGCAACCGGCAATCGCACGATAATGCATTCATCTTTCGAGCGCAGTGATGCGAGTATGTCAAGGAGCTCGCAGTCCACGGTATTATTCTTAATATAACGGTCACCGGTTGCAATATACAACAGGATTCTTTTTGACAAAGCGGACACATCGGGCATAAGCTTCTCGTGATCGCAGGTCTTCTGCTCACAATAGGCATCATAGTGTGGAACGCCCACAACTTTTAGTTTGTTGCGCGCTATGCCATGGTAAGCAATTGCATCAGATTCCGTAAGTTTATTTTGAACAAGGAGCACGTCCGGCACAAGGCGCAAAAGTCCCTTGATCGTCAAATTATCCCACGAACGCACCATGCCAATCAAGGGCACTTTTCTCCTTCGTGCTTCATGCATGAGTCGAACATCAATTTCATTTTGCACATCTGTAGAACATACAACATTCGGGGCATATTTCTTGAATAAGCCATCGAATAAGCCACGAGGTGTCAAAAACAAACTAAGAAACCGTACGAACCAACGGCCAAAATGCGATTGCAGCAGAACAGAAAAATACGCGCCTCTCCCATTCATATCCGACATGCGCTTGATTGCTACAGATCGAGTTGCGAGCGCCGCAAGAGAAAGATTCCGCATCCAGATATCACGAGCCGAAAGAGCAACATCGATACCTTCTACAATAATGCGATCGCCGCCATATTCCTTCTGCATATATACTTCGCTTCTCCTCGGACAAAGAATTACAATTCGCACGTCCGCTGAAGAAACAAGCCGTTTCGGCACCGATGTCGCAAATATATTTCTCGATATAAGAGGGTGAAAACTTGATATGAATATGGTCTTCATGCAGTTGCTTTTTCTCGTGAAGCATGCATGCCCGTATCGAGAAAAGGTTTATCTTCCCAATTATACACCCACACTCCATCTACTCCCGGACTTGCAAAACGACCTCGATAATAGTCACGGTTCAGGAGTTCTGTCGATGTCATTTTTCGCTGTGGCGTACCGAGCAAACTTTGCCATGCGGGTATCTCTTTTTCAACAAGTGTTTTTTGCTGTTCTTTTGATAGAATTCTAAAATCATTCAATTCTTTAAGAAGCGCAGGTGTGATCGAAACAGGCCCATCTTTTGTTTGATCTTTTTCAAGAATTGTAAAATGGCGTTCCACAAAATCGGCACCGAGCATAATCGCAACTTTTGCCGCCTTAATGCCATCACGCTCGACATGTGTATGATCCGACCATCCAACTTTATTTGTAAATGCACGAAGCCATTTCATTCGCGAAAGATTTGCGCTATCAAGCGCATTTGGATAACTCGTCACACAGTGCAAAAAAGAAAACTCTTTACCGAGACTCGTTAGCAATTTTGCCGCTTGGCGAATTTCCTCATCATGCGTTGCTCCCGTAGAAACGATAAGGTGCTCGAAATGATCTGCGAGTTCACGCAACATCGGAAGACTCGCGCAATCATAGCTTGCCACCTTAACAGTCCGTTCCGGCCAAGGCAAACCAGCTATAATCGGAATCGTATGGCGGGAAAAAATTGTCGTTAGAGGCACGACACCAAACTCCTGACATTTCTCAATGAAAAAAAGGTGATCATCCAAAGAAAGATCGAGCTTTGACAAACGCGCTTTCTCGGCGTTATATGGACGCTTAATCGCCTGTACTGTCCCATCAGCAAAAGTGACTCCCTCTTCGAAACGATCCCGCTTTGTTACATCGCTCGAAAATATTGACTGCATTTTCACGTAGTCCGCGCCACTATCCGCTGCGGCCTTAATCATGCGCCCAAAGAGTTCGCGATCGCCGTTGTGATTCTGGCATAGCTCGACAATAAGTTTTGTCATACAAAAAAAATTAGTTAATCGATAAAAAATCTTTCACAAATATCTCCGCGCACACTTGATTTCCATCAAGTGTTCCCCATCGTTTTAGTATTTTCTCACGCATCTCTGCATACTTCTTTCGCACCACATCTCCTTTTGCAAGTATCTCCGCAAGCGGTTGCCCGCGATACACCGTTCCGAAACCAAGCTCCTCAACCATTTTGTTATTGAAATAAATTTCAGGATCATCCAGCGGATCAAAGTCAGGCACCAGAATCGGTGTTCCGCAAAGCATGGACAGCCACACCGACCCCCACCCTGAACGCGCAAAGTGAAGGACAATATTTTTGTTCAGTCCGTGATTCGGTGAAAATCGCTGAACACTCCCCGGCACGCTGTCTAAATCATTCGCATAGAGCCGTAGTCCAAAATCCCGCGCCTCCCTGTATAACCTTTCTAACCCCGGAATTCCTGTGACGGTTACAAATATCCCCGGTTCTATTTCTTCGTTATTCTGAATCATACGCGCATCGCGAATCGGTGGCACAAGAATTTCCGAAGGATATTTGGGAAGATATGATTCTCTTCCGGAAAAAGTGCCGGGAAACGCAACAGCATGCACACGCTGTTCTTTTTCAATAGAATGAGCAACCTCGATTCCTCGTTCAAGCACTGCAGGTTCTACATTCACCTTTGTTCTTCCAGCCTCGAGTGCGCCGCGAAGAATGTCTTCGATATATCCAAACGTTGTAAAGTATGACGGCGCCACGCCAAAGCGAATTCTTGGCGAGCGATTGATCTCAACGACAATGTTTTTACCTTCGATTGAAACATGCTCGCCAGAAAGCGTCTGGGCATCGATTATCCCCGAAAGGTGCTCGCGCGCTTGTTTCGAAACTTCTTGTGCGGTACGCACCCACACAGCAAGAGCAACTGTATATGTATTGTCCCCATAAAAAACACTTCGCAAAATACCGCCAAGTTTTTCATCAAGAAGCAATTCACCTGGATATTTTTTTTCGTGTTCGCCAAATTCCTCGAGCATAATACACCTCTGCTTTTCTCCATACACCCATGGGATAAGACAAACGAGTCGTGGGCGGCCTTCCCGTTCAAGAACGTCGTTGAATGCAAGTGCGAGCTCGGTCGTACGCAGAAAAGGACCAATGCCATACGCAAAATTTGTCACGAGCAGTTGCTGTGATGTCATAGGATAGTATCAGAGCCTTCGATATGAGATTCCTTTCGTCTTGAGAACCTCCTCTTTATTATACAACGCCCACGTGTCAAAAAGAGCAGCGCCGATATGCGCTTTTGTCATGAGCGAGCGCACAGAAAGTTCTTCAAGTGCCGGATGGTTATTCATGACGAGGACAGCATCCGCATTTTGAAAACCGTCTTCAACTTTCCGCACAACCTTCACGCCAAGTTGCTCAATTTCTTCCTTCGAAACAACGGGGTCATACCCATGTATATTTGCATATCCCCGTTCAACCAAATACTTTGCGAGCGCGACCGTCGTCGAGCCGCGCAGATCAGACGTTGGCGGATTTCCCTTGAACGCAAAGCCAAGAATAAAAATTTTGGATTTCTGTTTCGATGTGAGATAATCAAGATGCTTGATCACATCTTCCGCGAGATTTGTAAGAATCGTTTCATTTACTCGCCGCGCATATTCAAAAAGTTTCGGTTCATATCCGACAACCCGCGCTCCATATGCAAAAATAAGCGGATCCTTCACGAGACAATAACCGCCAACTCCTGGAGAAGGCTTGGGTACATTACTGCGAGCGTATCCCATGTTGGCTGCCTCGATTACTTTATTCGTATCAATATTCCACTTCTGGCATACCATAGAGACTTCGTTCGCAAAAGCAAACGTCACGTCCCGATACGTGTTGTTGATAAGTTTCACCGCCTCCGCTTCTTCTGTCGAATCAACGACCGCAAGAGATTTTGTCATCATACTGAAAATGCTTGCCGCAAGGTTGCTACTCGCCTGATTGATACCGCCGATCACCTGCGGCAGGGTCCGCAACTCCGCAAGCGCCTTTCCTTCAATCGTTCTCTCTGGAGCAAAGACCGCAAAGAAACCTTCTCCACCGCGAAGCCCCGACGCAGCTTCAAGAATTGGAACAATTATATTTCTCGTCGTTCCGAGTGGCACAGTCGAACGCAGAATCACAATATCACCACGCTTAAGAACTTTGCCAATATTGCGTGCGGCATCTTTAAGATACGTCATATCGGGGACATTGTCTTCGCCAATCGGCGTTCCAACAGCAATGAAATATACATCGCATCTGTTGTTCAATTCAAAATTTTCGCTCACAACAAATTTTTTACCAACGTGATCCTGAAGCAACACATCAATCCCTTCTTCATAAAAAGGAGTTTTTTTCTGCTTGATACTATCGCGCGTCCTCTCGTTCACATCGACACCAACAACTTTAAATCCAAGGTCAGCAAGTGTCAGAGCGAGTGTTAAACCCACATACCCAAGTCCGGCGACACCGATCCTCTTGAAACGTACGTCGCTTCCCTGCCAGAGATCATAAAAAGAAAGAACATCGGTCACACGTTTTGCTTCGTCCACCATAATGATCTTATCGTAACGATGCTCGTGCACACCGCGATTCCTAATTTCCTCATTCACAAGAGAAAAAATGCCGGCATTGTCCATCGGACCAACAATTACAAAAGCATCTTTATTCATAATATCCGCAAGCGGCGCTGTGATGCGCGCGCCTTTCGCAAGAGCTCGGCGAATATCACCATCTGTCACTAGGCCGAGGAGCTTACCACTCGTCTCTGTCACGAGCGCAATTCCCGCCGGAATATTTGTCTCCTTTGGATTATTCTTCGTCATAGCACGCAAAGCATCTTTGACTAATGCCGTTCGCCGCAAACTAATATCGCGGATATTTTTTTCTTTTTTTGAAAGCAATGCAACGTTTTGTACAATTGTTGCCATATTATTTTTTATTAAGCCTCATGTTCTTTAAAACCGCCTCAGCCGTCCAAAAATCAATAATACTATTCATATCAACCGATTTTTCAGAAGGCATTACATACGGCAACACATGGTCGCCAAACACACGTCCGTGTTCCATGATAACTTCGCGCCTGGAAGCGTAGAGTCCACCGTTACGCCAATACACAGGCGGGAGATCCTGACGTCGCACTGTTGAGCGTTCTTCAAGACCTTCGACATACTGAACTAACCTGCCATCGGTAATTTTTTTCAATTTGATTGGATGATATTCATTAACCTGACACACACTCACAATGGACTGCGCATTAGATTGCAAAAGCATTCTAAGCGCCCTATCTATATCTTCGCTTGATACAAAGGGTGTCGTAACATGTAGTTGCACGACATAATCAAACATGCACTTCTCGATTTTCTCGACTGCTTTTACCGCATGTTGCAACATCGGCACATCGGGCGTTTTGTCCAGCGCGAGCTTTTTCGGACGCCGGAGTAATACCTCATTGCCACCATATTTCTTCGCGATGCGCAGGATTTCATCATCTTCAGACGAAACAACAACACGGTCAAGCAATACGCTCCCGAGAGCTGCAGTAAGCATATAATACAGCAATGGCTTTCCTCCCAAAAGTTTGATGTTTTTGCGGGGAACACTTTTTGAACCGCCGCGTGCAGGAATAACACCAAGAATGAGAGGCTTCTTTGCCTCCTCTCCTCCTGTTTTCTTGTGAGATGTTATTTTTGTTATTTTTGTATTCGTATAGTGCATACACACCTGTAGCGGACTTCTGTGCTTCTGTTAAAACATGCTCACTATACCATAACCTTGTATAACTCATAAAAGATACGTTGTAATTCCTCAAATTTTGACTTCTCTGTCAGAGAACGGTATGATTGGCACACTTTTTGCCCAGCCGGTATGAAACATTTTACCAACACTATAGAATGTCTTGGAAACGGAGCTCCGCACACCAAAGAGGCCGCGGCATTCGATGCTTTTTTTAAAAAAATGGGCAATAACCCAAATCTGCATTTTGTACGAGTATTCATTACATTTGATCTTTCCCATAAAACTGAGAAGTTACAAGACAATATATATTTCATGATGTCTCAATACCAAGAATTGTTGTCTGATGAGGTGCGCCTTGCAATGTCTCTAGCTCGTTCCTTGGGTCAATATCAAAAAAAGCTGCACATCGATACAGCAAATCCAGAAGCCGATGATCGACTATATACCCAAGCACACTATGGAACTCTCTTTAAAAATTTGAATGCGTACGCGCATTATGATGAAGCGTATGCATTACTCAACACACGACTGACCAGAAACAACATTAAACTGGAAACAAAAGGAAAGATTGCCTTAGATGTAGGTTGTGGCGGAGGCAGATATACACTTGCTTTGAAAAAACTGGGCTTTGAAAAGGTATATGGGGTTGATTATAGTTCCATGAATATTGATACTGCTGGGCTTCGCGCAAAAAAAATCAGAAATGTTTTTTTTAAAAAGGCCGACGCACATGCGCTTCCGTTCAAAAACAATATGTTTGATTTTGTTTTTTGCAATGGTGTGCTTCATCATTCTCACTCGATTAGAGACGGAGTAAAGGAAATAGTGCGAGTCATGAAACCAAATGGATATGGATGGCTCTATCTTATCAATAAACCCGGGGGGATTCATTGGGACACCGTTGAATTGTTGAGACGCGTCATGCGGCCAGTACAACCAGAATATGCAAGAAATACACTGCGACTGCTCGGGGTCCCAGAAAACAGAATTTTTTTTATTCTTGACCATATTATGGTTCCGATAAATATATTGAGCTCAAGCAATGAAATCGAAAGAATGATTAAGGAAAACAACATCACTGATTTCAAAAGATTGGAAAGGGGCGCTGACACCGATATGATCGAGAAATTATGGAAGCTCAAAAAAACCGGCAACGATGACAAGGAAATGATTTGGAAATATGGTTCAGGAGAACACCGATATTATTTTCGCAAAAGCTAAATCCGAGAACCTATTCACTTATTATTTCAAGATACTGTCTAAAAAATCAACACTTCGTTTATATGAGTACATATCACGGAAGCGTACATACTCGTCGAGAACACGCGTACGCCCCTCTCGATCGCAAGCAGGATGTGCAAGATACTCATTGATCTGTGCAACCATTTCATCAAAGCTTCCCGCAAGCGCAACCGCATGCATATGGAGAATTGGTTCATAGTGGCGATGTAAATATCCCTGCCGATACTTTTCCGGATAATAGATATTGATCACCGGTTTGTCGAAGATCATCGCCTCAAGCGACATAGTCGAGCGGTAATTGATTACCACATCAGAATACATAAGCGTGTATTTCGTGTTGAGCAAATCATCTTCTTCCATTTCAACATTCGTTGCCAGACGCACATTCCGATCCTTTCCCGCAGTCTCTATGTGGAAATTTTTGTATGACGATCCGTCCATAAATTTCTTGAATTTATCAATCTCTTCCTTCGGATGGAGTCGTACAAAGATATTCGGATATCCTGAAAATTTTCCTGCGGCGCGCGCCTCGATCAGATCCTCAAGCAGAATATGATCGCGATCGTAATTTCCTGCGGTCACTGTCGTCAGCAAAATTGTTTTCTCCGCAGGATCGAGGCCTTTGCTGTTAAGAAACGCTTCTCTGCTTGGTTCATTCGATTGTTTTTGAAAGTATTTATCAAAACGTATGATGCCCGATACGAACACATGGTCATCTGGATACAAGTATTCGCGCACAGCAATATCTTTGATGATACGCGTCCACACAATCATATAGTCCACACGGCGAAAATGTATGCCGCCGTTGTGGAGATTGTCCCAACTGAAATCAATGCACACGGTCGGTATCTTGTTCTGTTTGGCGAGAATGACTGCCTGTGCGTCATAGTGTGTAAAGCCTGGAGTCGGCGTTATTGAGAGAACCGGCTGGTATTTTTGTACATACTCTGTAAATTTCTTGCATTTCGGTAAAAAACGCACTTCAAGAGCAGTAAACAGTTCGGGTGTGATCCAGCCAGACGGCACGAGGAGCCCAATCATTCGCATCACTTTTCGCCTCCAATCAGCATATCCGCGATTCCGATGCTTTCTGATAACTGGTTCAAAATCATATTTGCGTATGAGGGGATTTCGCAAGAAGTCACCAAAAAGAATCCAGAACTTGGGCTGGTACAGTTCCCAAGGAATATATGTTGCATGAGCAAGTTTTGGATAGGGCTTGCCACCATGCAAAATTTCAGGCAAAGCAAAAACAATGACGCGATACTTTGTCGATAAATACTGTATATATTCCGTTCTTAATAGATCGGAAGAGTAGATGAAGTTGGGAATAAAAAGAAAAACAGTTTTCATGAATTCTAAAGAATTATCTTCTATCTGATAGTAAAGGGAGCGCTTTGGGTGGTTTTATTTTGCTGAAGTATTTTTCAAGACGTGGGTGTTCCCGTATCTCATTCCATCCATTCTTGATCTCCCGTATGATCCATGGTGCGCGATAACAATAATACAGTGTCCCGCCCTTATATTCTCCCCTATAGAGTATTTTTTTCACCCATAAGGCGTAGCGGCCGCGAAGAGTCTCGCGAATCATTCTGCGCTGTGGTCGGCGAACTCCTTCAATGTAAACAATCTTTGGATAGACACCAGAGAATAAATCATGAATGAATCTCTTATAACCTCCATCATGATTCTGGCCATTTGCACCATCAACAATCACAAGATCAAAATGCCGCGATGAAGGCATCTGCATGTATGAAGTAAGAAGCTTGAATCGCCCATCAAACATCTGTAAATTCTTTTTCAATTGTTCGATGCAAAAAAAGTTGTCTTCATACGTCGTCAGCGCTGCGCGCGAGTGCGCAAGAATAGCGTATGAAAGCGTTCCAATCCCGGCGCCAATTTCAAGAACGTTTTCTGACTTCGCAGCAAGTTTAAGAACAGCACAAATAGAAAGAGGGGTAGCAATATGCTCCGAACCCTCTTTTTCCTTGAAAGCTTCGTATATTTCCATAGCATCCTCCTCAAACTGCTTTTCTGATATATCTTTTGTAAGCATTCAATGTTATTTATACTGAACAATATCAGTCGCCTCAATAAAACCTGGAACATCAGTCACTTTAAAAAAGTTCTTGTTCGGAAGCATGTCTAAATTTGTCCCAAAGTATTCGTTAAGCACAATTCTGACCACGTTTACAGGCGTCAATGTTTCGGACAAAACAAGATGTCTTTTGCCCGGTAAAAAAAGCGCGCTGAAATTACGCATACCTTCCTGAAAGATAAAGTCGCGACGAGCTCCTTCAAGCGTAAGGACACCATTGTCAGGAGTAATACCCGACCCGTGATCGGATTGTATAATAATAATAGGAGATGTATCTGATTCTTCAAAAATATGATCAACGAGTCGCGTAAGCTTTGTGTTCAAATAGCGCACCTGCCGAACATAATTTTCTTTTTCCTCGCGCCCGTTTTCAATATTCGCCGGCACAAAAGATCCATCTGTATCAAATACATACGGATGATGGGGTATCTCAAGATGCGCAAAAACATACGTTGATTCTGGCCGAGAAGCGATACGTTCCAACTCGTCGAATTCATGTTGAATTCGTTTCCACTGGACCTTTCGATGATCCAAAAGATCCATTGCTTCAGTAACCGTTTCGAGCACTGTCGTATTATAAAGAATGAGAGAAAATTCGGTCCCGAACGGCACAGGTTGATAGTTAATATTTTCATCTGCATACCTGTTGTTCAATGTTGGCGTCCATGGTGATCCTATATGAATAGTGTGGTATCCTTGTTGATTCATAAAGTGAATCAACCTGTTATTTTCCAAGAGTTTACCTAACTTTTCTTCTTCATAGCGCAGACCGACGATTGTATCGAGATACTCCATATTAAGCTGAGAGGAAAGCGAGTAGATGGTTTTTGAGTAGTTACTCGTACTTTTTGGCACAACATAAAAACCGAGACGAGTAAGATATGACGTAAATTCAGAAATGTCAAAATTAAAAAATTCCTTAAATGACCATTCGCTCGCATACGCATCGATAATAATGTAATAGATATCAGGCAAAACTTCTGGTCGCGTAACTATGCCATAATCAAATGCCGCAATGTGGTCAGAAAGCGGTGGATCCGTAATGAATGTTCTAATTTTATAGGCAGCTATTTGCAAGAGAGAGAGAGCAACAAGCACGACCGCCATGATGTTCGCGATCATGGTTATTGTTCTATGAGATGCCTTCGGGCGATATGCATAAAACACGCCTCCACACAACAACAACCCCCATAGAGCAAGAACATATCTGTGTCGAACGGTTTCACCAATAAGTGTATAAAAGTATCCGTAGGAAAAAAACAGTACAAGGAACCATGATACAGCGAGCGCAGACGTTCTATATGAGCGCGTCATGATGTATAAGACACCCCATACAACGAGTGCCCCGAGCATCGAGACAAGCGCTGGATTGATCGCATGCGAGACGGGTGTTTTGTCAATATTTGCCGCAAGCAGGGCAATGACGGGAAAAAGAGCTACAAACAACGGATGCAGCGGGTATTTTTTAAAAATATACTTGATGCTTTGCATATACTACAAAAATTATTACTTCAGTGCCGGTTTTTTTCTCATAAGATAGAGTACGCGCTCGGTACCATCAATATGCCGTTCCTGTTCTATTACAAAAAACTCCCCGAATGAATCTCGAAAATCTTTCTCTGTATACGCAGGGAAAATATCCTCTCTTGTGCGCAAGAGCCGCTTCACCTGTGAATCGTTTTTAGGCACAAACTCGATAATAAGATAGTGCGTCACACGAGAAAAAAACTGCGCAATCATAGAAAATGGCACGTTGTTTCCTATGGCAAGATGATGCACAAGGGCGAGAGCGAACGCACAGTCTACGGGGGCCCGCTCTATAATCGACATCCGCTCTTCGCTTCCCCATCCGAGCGCCGGACTTGGATTCGCCATGTCAAGAATAAGCGGAAGTAAAAATTCCTCATTCTTAGAACGTACTGTACGGTAATTCTTTTCAATAGCAGCCGGATCGTTATCAAAACAAATCGTAGCGATTTTACGATCGCTTGCGCGTCTACTGAAACGACCATCGTTCCCCCCAAAATCCCACACTGTTTTTGGTGAAATCATTGAAAGAAATGAATCCACAATGGCAACTTTGCCGAGCAATGCTTCATTGGAGTAATTAGTATCGGTATAATAGTCCGCCCATTCAGTTCCTGCAGGATTCCACGTAAGATTCCTTACAGCGCGTTCCAAACTTTCAATGATTCCAAGAAACGAAGCGCGCGACATGCGGAGACTCCTGCGCGGCGCATCTTTATCAGCAAAGTAGTTTTGACTTTTCGCATGCAGATGGATATGAGACAATAACGAAAAGCGCCCATACGTCCACGTAGGAAGTAGCTTGCTCGCAAGATCAAGGGGAACGCCGTCTACATACAAACGCAAAAGAGAGGAAAGACGCACATCAATGTAACTCATAAGAGCAAGGGGTGCAAGAAAATGCTGACAAAATTGACGATATGCAATCCATGGAAAACCCTCACGGTATCGTTCAAAAGACAATGTATCAATCAGAAGCGGTTTTCCCCCAACAAATTGTATATTGTACGCACTGGCATCTTTGAGCGACATCCCGTGCATAAGCGCTCTCTTTTGTATCGCCAGGATTGCACGTGCGGCATCTTGCAACTGGCCAAAGCACCACTCATACGGATAGGATATGAATGGTATAAAAAGCGGCTTGATGACCGCGCATGCATCCTTTGAAAACGCATGTTCAAGCGAGGCATTTTCGTGAGCAATAAGCAATCGATCACCGACTAATTCGCGGTAAAGACCGGAATTCATGAGCATCTCAAAATCTTCCCTGTAGGAAGTGTGTATTTGGCGATAGAGAATGCCCTCGCGAATGAACAAAAGACCACTTGGATCGCGGAATGAACTAGTGAGTTTTCTCATCGCCATGAGTTTCTTCTGGTTGCGCCAACTGGGCAGGTTGCGCCGATTTCCTTACAAAAAATCGTTTGATAGTTCCCCAAGATGCCCGCATGGTAAAAGAAAGCCCGACAGCACTTGCAATGATCATCTGGATAAAAAAACTGCCCGTGCCTGGATCTATATATGCAAATGTTTGTAGTGGTTCAATGAACACCAGCACGGTGAAAACAAAGAAAATTTTTGAATATTTCTTGTTATATATGCGCATGACTACCATATTAGTGAGAAACCAAGGCATTGTCAATTTTTATTGTAGTTACCAAGCTCACCGTTCTAGTACTCTGTTAATTTAATTTTCAGCCCTACAATTCCTAAATTTCGGCTGCAAATGGAGTTTCAGTCGTCATTGAATCTGGATTCAATTCCTTCCTCATCCTCCATTTTCGCTCAATTTAGGAAGTCTAGTGGACCGAAAATTAAATTAACAGAGTACTAGCTTTTAGAATCAATGAACGCACGAAACCAAAGTTCCAAATTGATACACTGCCAGAGAAAAAAAGAATTGCTTCCAACACCCTCATAGAATGCATCAACTTTTGCCATAAGTGCGCGGTGATCGAAGTAGCCGCGACGACGAAATGAGGGTGACATGAGGAGCGAAAAAATTTCATCTCGATAGTGATTTTGTCGAAGCCATTCCACTTGCACAGCAGTAAAGGTATTTTTAGGACGCGTTCGAATAATCTCTGGCACATAGTAGCCGAGAACATCGCGAGCAAGCGCCTTATGTATACCATTTCGAATCTTATATTCTAATGGCAAAAAAAAGCAGAACTCGACCAACCGATGATCGAGATACGGCACGCGAAGTTCCCTGCTCGCATGCATACTTGCGTGGTCTTTGAAACGAAGGTCACGCAATAAACGTGTATGCTTTATATCGCGATACTGGGCATTTTGAAGCGCGGAGTTAAATGGAGTAGTAAAATCTAGGTGCCGGCCTGCGTATTCTCTTGTGAATGTAGAAGAAAGAATGGTGTGATCAAGAAACACCGACGTGTCCTGGCTCATACTGCCAGAAACAGGAATCCTACCAGAATCTCTTGCAAGATCGAGTTCATAATATTTATACCCAGCAAGTATCTCATCAAGTCCATCGCCATCAAGAAGCACGGTGATCCCCTCTGCGCGCGCGCGTTCATACATAAAAAGCAAGCCTGTAGTCGCAATGCCGCCGTAGGGCTGATCTTCAATCTTCATCATTTCCTGCACGCGCGCAAAGACATCCGCCGGCTTAAGATAGTGCGGATGCCACCTTGTACGCTGTGAAGCAGTGAGCGAGGCGTCAAGCAGAGTACATTCATCGTATGTAGCGCTTTGGTAACACGCCGACACCATCTGTGGCACGCGCGGAGTTTTCCGCTCTGCAAAATAGAGGAGTCCGTTTGAATCCATGCCGCTGGTGAGACTAATGCCCACGGGAACATCGCTTCGAAATTGCAGACGAATAGCATCCGATAAAAGTTCCTCAAAACGATCTCGTATATCCGTTTCCGACAAACTCATTTCAGGTGGACGCATCTCCGCAAGATCCCAATATTTTTTAATCGTTATTTTTCCTTTTTTCCACGTGAGAAAGTGGCCTGGCCGCAAACAATCAATGTTCTTAAAAAAAGTCTGCGAGCTATGATCGTAGAAGCCATAGTACAAGTAATCGTAGATAATACCGTCATTTTGCGCATAGTGCACACCAAGAGCGCCGAGTCCTTTAATTTCGGATGAAAAAAAGAACGTCCCATTGGGTGCATGGTGATAAAAAAGAGGTTTAATACCAAGACGATCGCGAGCACAGAAAAGCACGCGTTCTTTTCTGTCCCAGATCGCAAATGCATACATGCCGTTGAGCCGCTTGAGACACCTTTCTCCCCATGTTGCATACGCTGCAAGCAAGACTTCTGTATCGGTCTTCGTCTTAAAGGGATACGACTTCACAAGCTCCTCCTTTAGTTCAAGATAATTATATATCTCGCCGTTAAATGTGATCACAAACCTTTCGTCATGCGAATGCATCGGTTGCTTCCCTGCATCCGATAGGTCAATGATTGAGAGCCGCCGATGCCCAAGCGCTATTCCCTCTATAGCATCATAGTAGGCGCCGCTACCATCAGGACCGCGATGCGCAAGCAAATCGCGAGCGCTTGTACATAAGCGCTCTCCTGGGATTTTGCCTGCAACACCAATAATTCCACACATGTATTTGTGTTATTTATGTCATTTCTCGTTTATTCAAAAAGTGCGCAAATTTCCTATCGAGCACGCTCCGTATTTGATCTTTTAGTAATTTTAAAAATTGCGCATCCTCATGATCAAATACAAAAAAACGATTCCATGCAATCGGTATATCATGCTTCATGCGTGAAAGATATACAAGAAATATCAGGAGCATAATCGTCATCATGAATAATTTGTCAAACACCATCCCCCATAATCCCAAAAGTGGGAGAAGGATAAGGAGGGACGGAATCCGCAGTATCGTTTTGAACATATCGTGGAAAAACCAAAATTTCTGCTTTCTTAAAGCATGCACATACAGTGCGGGAATTATCACAAGAGCGTTCATGGGCAGTGTAATAAGAAGCGCGTAGAAATACGGCAATGCTCCCTCGTAGGGAACAAAAAATGTGCGGATAACAGGCGGCGCCAAAACAAACGAGAGACATCCGACAACAAACATAAGCGCCACAAAATACTTTGTTCCATAGGTAAGAATACGCCTCGCCATTACCCTATCATGCACCCTAAGGGGAATAATCGAAGAAAGTGTGCTTGTTGGAAAAAGCTTTCGAATAATGCCCACCATCGTATCAGCAATCGAATAGATGGCAACCGCCTCCGTACTGATAAATATTTTTATGAGCCAAGGCTGAATACGGTCAGTGAACAACCCAAGAAATTGACCGGCAAGAAACCATTTGCCATGCGCACGAAGCAATCGCCAGAACACAGGTCCTCGTTCAGCAGTGACGAGCCGCCATGGTTTATAGGCGCGCACTGTGCCTGGGAGAAGAAACAACACTGATGCATACGAAGAAATGACGATTGATAGAAGTACTTCGCGAATACCAATACTTCCAAAAAACAAAAAATAGAGAAGGATGCCACATTGAATGATTTTCTGTATCGAACTCCGACGCGCAAATGTTCCAAAATCCAGACGATACGCCATAAGTTTCTTGCCAAAGGCGATAAGTTCATCAGACACAAACAAAAAAGAAAAGATTTTGAAAAATGCAAGAAATGTGTCGTCGTACTTAAAGGACACGAGCGGCGTTCCAAAATAGAATATACCTGCAGCTAGGAGCGAAAACAACAAACGAACACCATGGGTTTGCAAAAAAATACGTTTTGCCCTCGCCTCATTGCCATCTCCCATAGCGCAAGAAACATCCGTTCCCGCAAAACTGACACCTATCCCTGTCAACCCGCTAAAAAAGCCATACCCCGATAGTAAAAGCTGGAAAACTCCGTACTGGTAGACCGAAAGCGCCGAGAGGGTTATGACCGTATTAATAAAACCAATGCCCTTTGAGACAAATCCCCAGCTTGCAATCACAAGCTCGCCTTCAATATACTTTTTTGTGTACGACATATCGTGTGAGCTATTCTCCACGAAGTTTTGAGAGAATGATTCCCGTAAGACGTCCCGCCGTTCTTCCATCCGGAGCATAACAGAGTTTCTCGACCAAGAGCGCGCGCTTATCTTTATCGAGCTGTGGATTATCGAGGTATGCTTCCACTTTATCATGCAGTTCTTTAAAACTGCGCATGATAGGCACGCCTCCCGTATCAATGACATTCTTAAAATAGGTCAGTTTTTCAAGACGAGTGATGGAGAGATGCGGTGGATATTGTTTGTATCCGTCAAATCCGACTGTCAAAGTCGGTTTGTCGAAAACAGCCGCTTCAAGCGCCGTTGTCGAAAAAAGAGATATAACCACATCCGCGTAATACATCATGCTTATAAAAAAACGCGAGCTTTCTTCTTGTTCGTCAATTTTTCGCCAGTTAAATCGTATGTCCGGATTGCCTTGCAGTTTTTCATATTTTTTTTCTTCAAGCGCCATGCTGCGGGGGCTCACATAGGGTCGCACCAAAAGTTGCACATCGTGCGTCCATGCACCATCGCGAATCCAATGAGCAATTTCCTGTAAAATATCACCTTCGTTCATCGTAAAAGCGCTGTTTGAAAAATATGCAATCACTTTACGATTGGTATCAAGACCCATTTCCTTAAAGTATTCATCGCGCGGCAGCACATACTTATCGTGTGGCACATACTTATCAAATTGCAGAAAACCGAGAAGCGCGACCTGCTCATCCCGATATGCGTGAAGCGTGATTGCCTCGAGCTTCATGGGCATATTCTGCACGAGAAGAGTATCAACATGTTGCGGAATATAATACTTATTGAGATGATCCCAATTCGGCGTCATACCGAGCGTCGGAATGCTCCTGCGTTTCGCTTCAGCGACAACTTCTATATCAGGGTAGAATGCAAGCGCAGAAACAAATACAAGACTTGGCGCATAGTGATCAAAGATTTTCCGGTAGGGCCGCGCGCGAAAAACACGATCGTATAACCAGGGAACAAGGGTTATTTTTACCCATCGCGATCTTCCAAATGTTCTTGCAATTCCTTGTTTCAAAAACACCAAATACTGATTTCCACCTGCTGGAGTAATATCCGCTCGAGCGCCTATCGTCGCAAGAACCTCGGTCGTACCAGTGAAAATAAGATAGGCATAAAAAAAGTGAAAGAGTTTCTGTAAAAACCCTCTTGGGAGATGCTGGTCAATATACTCAATGGAAACAAATTCGTTGGCCGGATGTTTCGCCAGATATCGATCTATTCCGCTGTTTGTTAAAATGACAATGCGAAGATTTTCATTCGCATGCGGCAATAGCTGTGACAATACTGAATCCCCAATTTCAATAAATTTCCCGAGAGCCGCACCTGTATATAAACACATTAAAAGCGTTTTTTTCTCCATATAACAAAAGTCCTGCAGGCAACAGGATCACCATATACTACTACGAAACCTCCCTCTTTGTTACAGGTTGTAGACATGATACACTGGGCTATTATGAAAATAGGTATCATTCTTCATCAGCATAAATTTTTTGGAGGCGGTCCTCGTATCGCGCTTGAGCTTGCGCAATCTTTGCAAAAGAAAGGACATGCGATAACTCTCTACGCCTTCCGACATGTTGATGATGGCAAGGCAACATTTGATAACCGAGCACAGGGGCTTCGAATCATCACCTTGCCCTCCGGAACTAATTTCAAACGCAGGCCGTTCCTCGGCCTGTTCTATGTGCCAGGAACAAGCGCGATCTTTCAATATCTGCAAGAAAACAGGTTGGCAAAAATGCTTGCGAAAAAAATTGATCCGGCAACAGACGCTCTCCTTCCGCAAACATCCAAGCTCGACCTTGTCACCGCATATCACTTCACACATCTTCACAAAAAACAGGTGCCGATTATTTGGCAAATGAACGACATGACAACACATACGTTTAAGGTCTGTCACGCAGTGTCATGGACAGAGAGTTCTTGTTCTCTCCCAGAGAAACTCTGGTACGGATTTCTCGATCGGCTCGATCGACGCTACTTTGCCGCCGCGGATGAAATCACCGTTCTCGCGGATATGATCAAGAAACAGGCAAGAGACGGACTAGGTCGGGAAGCGACGGTTGCGCGCGTCGGCGTCAACACTGACCAATTTACGTATAAAGAGAGAAAAGCTCCACAGGAAAAAACCCGCATTTTAGGACACGCGCAATTCTACCGACATCGACGTTTTGAAGACGCAGTGGAAGCAGTTGCTCTCCTTATCAAAAAGGGATATGACATAGATTTAACGCTCTCTGGAGACTCTGAAACATACGAGGCATATAGAAAATACCGCGATGAAATAGCCGACAAAGCGCGCGTGCTTGGCATAGCTCACCGTGTTCATTTTCCCGGACGGCTCACAGATGAAGCATATCTCAAAATACTGCACGCATCCGATATATTCATCTTTCCACACGTCCGCCAGAGCTGGGGGCTTGTTCCGTTTGAAGCCATGGCTACAGGACTTCCAATTGTTGCAAGCAACGAAACAGGCGCGAGCGAGGTTCTCATTGATGGCGAGACTGCACTGATTGTAAAAGCCGAGGACCCGCAAGCCATTGCGAAAGCAATCGCGAATCTTGTCGACAATCCCGATCTTTACGCCAAATTAAGTCGAAATGGGGCAGTGTGGGTTAGAAAAGAATTAACGTGGGATCATTACGCTGAAACTATCATACGATTAATTAAAAAACATCGCTCATGTTAAACAGGATCAAACAAAGTATTCGTTTCAAATATTACAACTTGCGCATGAGCAGGCTAGTGTGGTTGCATGTCTTCAATCGCAGAGGTCGCATACTTTTCAAGCGTAATCTAAACAAAAATCTACATGAAATACAAAAAAAAATCCTCAAAGACTTGCGCAAAAACGGTATCGTGTTTGTAAAGATTACTGATCTTATCTCGGAACAAGAATGGGAAAGTCTTCGGTTGTATGTAATGAACAAAGTCAACGAGCCAGGCGTGCAGAAGCGCATCAAACAAAACCGCAGCGCTGCATACAAGGGAGACGAGAAATACTACAACATTGACCTTATCGAGAGCAAGGTGCTTGATCTCAAAAATCCCATATACACATGGGCGCTTAACGAAAAAATTTTACAGATCGCAAATGAATATATGGGAATGTATGTCAAATTCCGCGGCGTGCGTTTGTGGGCATCTCTCCCCGTTCCTCCAGGAGCCCCAGAAACTGCCTCGCAGCGGTGGCATCGCGATCTTGATGACCGCCAGCTCATGAAAACTTTCGTCTACTTTGACGACGTCGATGAAACGGCAGGACCGCTCCACTACATTCGCGAGTCGCACGGAGCAGGCACATGGAACAGTGTCTTTCCGACACCGTTTCCTCTTGGCTCATATCCACCTCCCGGCGCAATTGAAAAAGTCATACCAAAGGAATACATCACCAAAGCGGTCGGCAAAGCGGGAACGCTCATTTTCTGCGACACAAGCGGCTTCCATAAAGGCGGCTACTGCACAAAAAAAAATCGTTACATGCTCTTCTGCCTCTACGCGTCTGCCGCGACTATAGACCCACTCGGATACATCTATCCTTCTACGTTAGATACTTCAAATCTCTCTCCTCGCGCCCGTTTTGCGCTTGAAAATGAGGGTATGCCGTCGTAACTCGCGATGCGCGCAACATCTTCCGCCCGGAAGCGCACGGGGCCCATTCTGTTGTATATCCCATGCGATCCAAAAATATCTTTGCGTCTTCGTATACATATGGAGGATTCGTATGCAATTCGACAACTATTCGCTTGATCTTTAAAAAACACTCCGGGAATGTATTGAATAGCATTGCATACTCTGAACCTTCAATATCGCATTTCATAAACGCAACTTCACGTATATGTTGCTCGTTCAAAAAATCCTCGAGTTTTTTCACCTGTACATTGATTGATTTCATCATCACCGATGCAAGCGCTTTCGGGGGAGCAAAACCATGCCCTGCTGAATTAATCGAGTTAAGAAAGATTTTTTCTGTGCCGGTATTTCCACCAAGAGCAATTTCGCAGGCAGTAATTCGATGTGCTAAATTATTCAAAACAATATTTTTCTGTACTATCGCAAAATTTTCAGGTACTGGTTCTAGCGCAAAGATATGCGCACGTGTTTTGAGAGCCGCAAGAAGACTAAAGACACCGATATGCGCCCCGACATCAAGAATAACGCCTTGGTTGGGGAGTTCGCCGTAATCATTTGCCACCCAATCCTCAATTACCATTGCGAGATCGTTGGAGTAAACATCAGATACAAACATCTGAAGACCATTACGAAAGCGCACTATACGCTCCTTGGGGTATAGTCGATTAAAAGGAAAGACAAGTGTATACCAATTTTTGAAGAGTCTCAACCTGCGGAAAACATGCCTCGCTCGTTTCCATTCTCTTCTAAAAATCTTTCTGTACCTTGAATTACGAAACTCTTTCCTCGGCGCATTTTTCCAAAGGGTACGGATTTTTTCTGCTGAAAAAATCCTGAAATTGCGCCGCCAGTCGCGCCGTAAGCCACCTTTGGAAGAAGCGCCTCGATGAGTTTCGTCATTCACAGTTCTGTAGATATTCATGAGAATAGGTCTATTATCTACTAATCACGAAATAATATAAAGCGCTGGAATAGAAAATTCCATACCATTCCGACTAAAACTGCGATCAACACGCTATAGTTGACCCAAAGGACTGTCGGCATTCCATCAGGCGCGGGAACGACCGACACGAGAAACGTCGCAGTACTTATATTAATTAAAAATCCCCAAAAACCTGAAACAATAAAAACACCGAATTCTTGAAAAGATGCACGCGTACGACTCACAAATGTCCAATTTCGGTTCCAAAAGTAAGCGCTCCCGGCCGCCACAATAAAAGATGCGGTCTTGAACAGCACAAAGAGGATTCCCGTTGCTGCATCAAAAATCACAATAAGAACATTAATGATCGACAACTCGAGCATCGTATTGAATCCACCTACCATTCCAAATTTCACGATTTGAAAAAAGATCGGTCTTGTGCGAGCGAGAATAAACCCCATCATGATACCAATGCCCGTGAGAACGGGAAAGAGAATCCATGCAAAAAATAATGCCGCAAGAGTAAGTCGGGCTTCGATACATGCAAGAGAAACGATTGCAAAAAAACCTGAAGAAAAACCAATGATCTCCGCAAGGAGAAAATCGTCCTTGCGTGTGGAAGAAATGCTCTTTCTCGCATGAACGTCGCATACCGTCTTTGCATCATCCCTCGAAACAGTGCTAACTGCTGCGCGTTGCATGGTCAAAATAATCTTGAAAATATTGCGTAATCAAGTGTAATATCATGGCATGTATTCCTTCCACAATGCTATATCTGCCTTTTTCCGTCTTTACGCAAATTTTAACCTCGGCTAATTGATTAAGCGCACCACCATCAAAACCAGACAAACCAATCACTGCCACATTGTGTTTTTGAGCAAGTTCTACGGCTTGTATGATATTTGTGGAATTACCCGAACTTGAGATCGCTATAACACAATCGTTTTCTTGAATATAATTTGAGAGTGGTCCTGCAAATACCATCTCGTATCCCACATCATTCGCCCATGCTGAAAGTTCTTCTTCGGTTGATGGCAGACGAATAGCCTGAAATCGACGCGTTTGTTTTTCGAGATTATGACTAAAGACAGTTTTATTGAAGTCACTCACCCAGTGTGTTGCGAGCGCAAGCGATCCGCCATTGCCGAAAATATAAATCCGTCCATCGCGCTCATAAGTTGCATGAATCACATTAATCGCGCGGGCAATTTCTTTAATCGGAAGTGTTTGTAATGTGTTTTCCACATCACTGATAAATTTTTTGATGTATGTTTCCATACGTTCGATGAGATAAAAAAGATGAGACCTGCTGGTGATTGTTCAAAAGAACTCCTGAACCTGCCTGTACAAATTGAACGGGTATTTCACGAAAACCACGGAGCTCCTTTCTTTCCGCAACATAGTTTACGTTCTTTCGAATCTCGCGGTGACAGAGCGGCGGCGCAAAAACAAGGAGGCATCCGCCACCGCCAGCGCCGAGCACTTTACCTCCCCATGCACCGCCGCGGCGCGATGCAGTGTAAAGAGAATCAAGCACTTCATTAGAAATACCCTCCGAGAGGCTTTTTTTGGCAAGCCATCCGGTATGAAGCATATCTCCCAAGTCGCGCACATTCCCATCGAGCAAAAGTTTTTCAAAATCAGGTACCGAGTCCGACATTTTTTTGTATGTTTCAAAATGCGTATCAATTTTTTTTCTTTGTTCGCTCAAAATACTTGATGCCGCGCGCGTAATACCGGTAAAAAAGAGCAGCAAATGTTCTTCTAGAAGCGATTTCTTCTTGTAATCAAGAAACACGGGGGAAACTGCGACCGTAGCGTCAGTGTTAAATTGAAATACATTGAAACCGCCGTATGCTGCCGCATATTGATCTTGTTTACCGATCGGTTCCTTGAGCAGTTCAATCTCAAGATGACATGCCGCTCTCGCCGCTTCCTCCGCGCTCATCTTTTTAAGAAGCAATGCATGGAGCCCTTTGAGGAGTGCAACCGCAAAGCTCGATGAGGATCCAAGCCCTGTTTTGCTCGGCAAATCCGCAAATGATCCAATTTCGATTCCTTTTCGAGTAATGCCAAGGTAAAGGAGCGCTTCGCGAATACTCGGATGCTCAAAGTACGAAGGATGCGACACGGATTCGGTTTTCGAGTATTTCGCCGTAAGACGATCCATGAGGGGTGACTCATTGATGACCACATACACATATTTGTTAATGGTTGCTGAAAGAACTCTTCCGGGGTAACGGTTATAAAAGTCGGGTAAATCGGTTCCGCCACCAACAAAACTAATGCGCAATGGTGCTCGTACAAGAATCATACTGAATGTCTTTTAAATCTTCGTATATCTTTTTTAATCTGAACAAAACCCAAGAGTATATAAAAAATGATTCGTGGAAGTTTTTTTGTTGGAAGACCTCGTGATTCCCCAAATTCACGCGGAAAATGGGTGATAGGAACTTCCGCAATTCGAAATCCTCGTTCCCGCGCTTTCACCGTAAGCTCCGCCGCAACACAATGAGTAAGACGCCACGGCTGCAAAAGAAGAAAATCAACAACTTCTTTTCGCAGTATACGAAACCCACAATCAATATCGTGCATTCGCACACCAAAGACAACTCCAATAATGATATTAAAGACACGTGCCAAGAAAAGCCGCAAGATGCTGTCTTTACGGTTCTTTTTCCATCCGATCACCATATCAGCGCCCGTAAGCACAGGCAGAAGCTTCCAAAAATCATTCGGATCGTGCTGGCCATCGGAATCGCTGAAAAAAATGATCGGATTCTTGGCAAGCTGAAACGCTTCTTTCATCGCACGTGTATATCCTCGTTTCACACTACTTATATGAAGCGTTAGATGAAAATTTTTTTTCATACGTGTGAGAATTTCTTTCGTACCATCCGTACTGCCATCTTCACAGACAATAAATTCAGAGCCGGGAATCTTTGACGTAACCTTCGTGTAAAAATCCTCAATAACACGTTCTATCACGTCCGCTTCTTGGTGAATAAGCAAAATAAGAGAGATCGGTTTTTGATTCATCATAACTTCTTCGCAATTTCCATAGCGCTTTTGATGCAGTCATTCATGTTGATGTACCGAAATTCCGCAAACCGTCCACACGAATACAGATTTGGAAACGACGTGAGCGCACCATAGACTTTTTTGGTATACGGTGCATAGTTGAAATCATACACGGGATATTCATAGGTGATTCGAAGTACGTCTTTCAGAAGAACGGTTCTGCGATCGATAATGCCTTTTGCATGTAGCTCATGTACACAATGTTGTGTAAGCGTTGCATCAGTCATTTTTGAAATCACATCGCCCGGACGATACGTAATCTCGGCAGTCACCGACGACCTATCCTTCGGTGAAAGGTGCGGCGACACATAGTCATTATAGCTTACTCGATGAAATAATGTATCTTCTTCAGGAAAATAGATTGCAAATCTATCGGTGCGCTTAGGAGCTTCAAGACCGAGAAAAACAAGTGCGAGAGAATTATAGCGAAGATGTAGAACATCCTGCCGCGTTTCCTTGCTGATAAACTTGGCAATCTTTCCTACAAAAACATGCACCGGCATCGTATTTACAAGGATATCAAAGACCCGTTCGTTTCCACTATTGTCCATTACAACCCACTCTTCTCCGCGGCGGATAACTGATACAACAGTACAGTTCGTGACAATCATGAGATTCTTGCCATGACGCGCCTCGGCCTTCCGCAGGATATTGTTTACAAAACTTTGCACTCCACCCTTCAAAGGATAGTAAAAATGCAGCTGGTGCGTATATCCTTCCGTCTCGATTCCGATCGCTGACTTGATAATATCTTCAATCGGGGGCTTTGGCACACGCCCTCCTACCCAGTCGGTTGTGAGTTTCGAAGGATCAATCTTCCATATTTTTTTATTATAAGGAATGAGATATTTTTCGGCAATTCCTTTCCCAAATGTCGCATACATCCATTCCTTGAAATTCTTCGGCTCGCCAGTGAAATTATTATTGATAAAATGATAAAGACATTCGAACAAATCTTCCTTGGGCAACGCAGCAAGTCCGTTTTCAAAAGGATACTTGATGAATCGACCTCTGTAGAACGAGCAATTATTACGATACAGACGATGCTTGTTTTCTCCAAGCATCGCAACCATCCAGTGGAGTATTTTTTTATCCTTTGCAAAAATAATATGAGGACCTACATCAAACACAAAGCCTTCTTTGTTGAAACTCCGCGCCAAACCGCCAATCGTATTTTCCTTTTCTAAAATAGTCGTCTCAAATTTCCCCCGCGGAACAAGGTAGGAAAGAGAGACCGCACTGATACCTCCGCCCAAAATACCGAGTCGTTTCTTCTGTCTCATTGCAATACCTTAAAATAATCCATCGCTTTCTGCAACCGCACGGGCGTACCTATATCATAAAAACGCTTGTTTGTCACATACGCCTGCAATTCACGCCCTGCAATTAACGCTGGAAATAATACGCTTCCCAGAGAATTTTCATGTCTTTCCGGCAACAGGGATACTGTTTCTTTTTTGAGCGCAAGCGCACCACTTTCAACGTATGCGTTCGCGCTCGCTATGCCCTGTTGATTAAAGTCTATCACCAGCCCCTCATCATCTACACACAAGTTATGCGCTGCATCGTCTCCGCGATCTGTGCTATCACGATAACGATAGACTGCTACAGCCGCCCTTTTTTGAGAATCCAAAAAACAGCGAGTGAAATCGTGATAATCAATCGGAAGATAGGTATCTCCATAGAGCAACAAAAATACATCATCAAGTTGCTCGAATGCCGCACGCAACGCTCCTCCATTCCCCAGAGGTGTTGTTTCTTCAGCATACGAAATGTGAACTCCTAACGACTTCCCATCTCCGAAATGTGAGATAATTTTATGCCGCAGATGCCCAACCAAAAGCAAAAAAGTGGTAAAACCGCTGTCACGCAAGAAAACAATGAGGTAGTCAAGAAATGGCCGATTGTGAATTGGCACCATCGGTTTTGGTATGTGTTCTGTAATCGGCCGCAGACGCGTCCCTAAACCTCCTGCGAGAATAACAACTTGCATACTACTCAATCCTACCACAACAACCGAAAACAACGTATTTACTTTAAAGAGAGCTCGTCAAGTAATGCACGCACGGTATGCCGCACCGCTTCAGTCGATCCAAGCTTTGCGCGCCAGCCTAATTTTGAAACTTTTGAAATATCGTATTGGAAACGTGGAACATCCCCCCGCCAGCCTTGCGCTCCTCCTGTATATACAATAGAAACAGGTGGGAGTTTCATTTCCTCTATCACGATACGAGCAATATCTGAAACACGTGTCGCATCCAAAACTCCAAGATGAAAATAGTTACGTGCCTCGTCGGTACGTTTGAAAACGAACAAAATCCCATCGATAAGATCACTCACATGCATATAGGGCTTTTCCTGCTTACCATCGCCTAGAACAGTAAGTTCGCTCGGAACATCGCGCAGGTTTTTTATAAAGTCAAAAATGACACCGTGCGTTAAACGTTCTCCGATCACATTGGGAAAACGAAAAATCCACGCCTGCATGGAGGCTAATTCTACGAAAGCGCTGATATAGGCCTCTGAAGCAAGTTTCGCGGCACCATATAAAGAAATGGGAAAAAGGGGACCCGTATCTTCTCCCACTGGCCATTCTTGCATTCCATACACAGCCGGAGTTGAGGCAAAAACAATCTTTTTCACTCCATACTTTTGCATGCAGACAAGAACCGTATACGTTGAAAAAAATGTCCTCTCGAGATCAATCGATGGATCCCGCATACCCGCCTGTATATCAGAGTTTGCTGCCAGATGAAAAACAACATCAAACGCATATCTTTCAAATAGGGGGGCAAGCAAGTTGTGTTTCCGAACATCACACTCCACAAATACGAAACGCTCGCTGTTCAAATGATGATGAATATAGTCTTTTCTCCCCAGACTCAAGTCATCAGCACATACAACAAAAGAGCCCTCTTCCATGAGACGGTCAACGAGATGACTGCCAATAAAACCTGCGCCACCGGTGATTAATGCTCGCATACCTACACAGTCTATCATAACCTTGAATGACGAAACTCTTTCCTCAACGAGTTTCGTCATTCAAGGGTGGATAGGCTCTTAGGCTATAGATAGTAATACCATTGTCGCTATAGACAACCGTTCCTGTCGCAGACATATTCTCTCCCAATCGCTCGTCCGTATAAAGATAATCAAGCGTGTAAGGGATGGGAAATGCAATCGGCATCTTAAAACGCTTAACATTGCTTTGTATAATTTCTTCCGGCGCCTGCAGACTCGTGTCGCCTCTCATAAAACTATCGAGTGAGAGATCACTGCGATAGACGTTATGAAATAGGAAATTCAGATTGCGTTCCGCATTTACATACCATATAAAATTTTCTTCCCGCATACCAAAAAGTTTTCCAAGAATCACAACCCTGTCCCATATCTCTTCATTCGAGGCAAGAGAGTGTAATCCTGTGGGCAAAAAAGAATGGTTATGCGTATAGAGTATGAGCTCAATATTAGTTATGGGCGAAAGCGCTCCCACCACAGAACCTGCCGGCGTATGCTTGATAAGCCATGCATAACTTTTCTCATGCGATGCGTCAATCGTATATGCTGGAGCGCGAATGCGACTCATCGCAATTTGCCCATGAAATTGTAAGCCGAGAAAAAGCACAAGTATCGTCCACACCGCTCGCTTCGCATTTTTCGAGAAAAGTGACGGAACATATCGTTTGCAAATCCACGCAACCATCACAATCATCGCAAGAAAGAACGGGAGAAATTGCACACGATGCCAGTGGTCTGGTTGTGGATTAAAACCCGCAAATACCTGCATATTAAGTACAATGAACGGAGAAAGAAGAAATGCCACGAGATATATCGTATGCATGTAGTCATTTCGACGAAACAACAGCACTACCATTCCTACAAAACCAATGGAACGCACATAGGTAGTCCATGCTCGAAAGCGAAAGGAGCGAGAAATTTCCACGCCCGAGCGCCGTATCAGGTCAGAATACTGCGGAAGTGCGTGCAAATAGACAAAGTTGATCCAATAGGGAACCGATACAAGAAAGCCGATCCCTGTGATTGCAAAAATTTTCTGCGCATAGTTGTATCTTTTTCCAAGAATAAAAAAGACGCACATAAAAACAAGCGCGGTAAGCATATACGCCCAATCATAAAAGTAGGTATAAAACAAAAGTCCGAAACTGACTCCGGCGCTTAGTGTCCACACGTATGCATCTCTCTTGAGAGCTCGCAGTATAAAAAAGAACGCCGGTATATAGAAAAGATAAGTTATTTGCGGATAGTCGAAACGAGAAAAATACAATTCATCAACTTTTCCAATACTCGGCACTATATCACGAAATAACTCATGCGCACCTGACATGGAAAGTGGCGGAATGGCGAGCGCGAATCGCGGCACAAACATAAATACTGCCGCTCCAACAATGGAAAAAGTTTTTCTCCCAGTCAATTCGAAAAGAAGTATATAGAGAAAAATAAAAATAAGTGCTGGAAAAAGAAAATCGGAAACAATAAATGCCCGATCTAGAGAACCAAGTATCCGTCCAAGTCCTCCCATCACAATCGGATTCAAAGGGGGCATCGGTGAAATTCTATCCTTCTCGTGTTCGAGAAGCGCTGTATCAACGACTGGAAACTGCCCAGTATAGAACGCCTTTGCGCGAGAGCCATAGCCAGCAGCTTCATCATAGCTCGCTTCGAAGGTAATTGGGTGATATATCTGTCCCGTCGTCAAATATGTTCGAAGCAGAACATGATGACTCACATGTATGCCCCCAATAAGCAGCGCCATAAGAAGCACGACCCACTCTCTGTAAAGCGCCTGCTTCAAAAAAACACCTTTCATAACTTGTGTAGTTCGAGGCTTGCCCCGAGAACAGGTCTTTTATGTATCTCGCGACAAAATTTTCTTAAGCGTGCTCACAACAACTTCAACTTGTTTATTTTTCATGCCATAAAAAATAGGCAAACACAAGTGTCTCGCACTATAATGCTCGGTCTTGGGAAGAGAGAGCCCGTGCATAGACGGAAACACCGGCTGTTTATGAAGCGGAATTTCATAGACATAGCCGCTCGGGCCGATTCCCTCTTTTTGAAGCGCCTTATGCACTCGTGCGCGATCGTGATTTGAAAGTATGATCATGTATTTAAAATAATTATGCGTTCTTGCTCCTGTCGGCTTCACAATCTGAATATCTGGATGTCCTCGAAGCAGTTTATCATACAAAACAGCAATCTCCCGGCGACGCTTCAAAAAAAGAGGCAGTGCTTTGAGCTGTCGCAAACCCATCAAAGCCGCCACTTCTGGCATGCGCCAGTTATAGCCGATCGAGGTATGATGATTAATGTAGATGTCCTTTTTCTCTTTACCAAACTCACGCATAGATTTCATCTTCGAAACAAGCGTCACGTCATTCGTCGTCACCATGCCACCCTCGCCCGTGGTCATCACTTTGGTTGAAAAGAAACTAAACCCCGCAGCAGTACCAAAAGCGCCCGCCTTTATACCGCCAAGTGAGGACCCGTGTGCCTGCGCGGCATCTTCGAGCAAATGAATGCCTCTCTTTTCGCAGAAATCACGCAGTTTCACGATGCTCGGAGATACAATGCCGCCTATGTGCACATGCATAATCGCGGCGGTATTTTTCGTCACACGAGAAATAGCATCAGGAGCATCCATGCACATATCGTCTCCGCAATCGGCGAACACAGGCTTTCCTCCAGCATTTAGTATTGCATTTGCAGTTGCGATAAAAGTATTCGACGGAAGAATCACTTCTTTTCCTGCCACATCAATCGCGCGACAAATGAGCTCAAGCGCAGAGGTGCCACTATTACAACCAACGGCATATTTTACGCCAATATATGCAGCAAATTTCTTCTCAAATTCTTCCGTGTAAATATGAGTGGAAAAAAAAGATTTTCCCTGAAGAATGCCACGAAATCTTGCGAGAATCCATCTGATATCTGTTTCAAAAAAATATGGCTGTACGGGGGGGACTTTCATATTCGAAGATAAAAATTTTTAATAATTTCACACACAAAACCAACCTGCTCGTCTCGCAAACTCGGCGCCGAAGGCAGACATACGCCAGTTTTATAGAGCTTTTCTGTCATCGGAAATTTTTCTCCTGTATTGTAACAGGGTTGAGAATGCATCGGCATAAAGAGCGTCCGCGCGCCTATGCCGCGCGCCACAAGATGTTTGATAAGTGGCTCTGCCTCCGGCACAAATATGACAACACGATGCGGACAAATATCACTCTCGTTCGCGAAATCAAACACGCGCACTTCAGAAACTCCCTTGAGTCGTTTCGTATACGCTTTGAGTATCGCCCTTTTACGGAACACAAACCGCGGCGCTTTCTTGAGCTGCGCAACTCCAACAGCGCTCTGCAATTCTGTAATACGAAAGTTATATCCTCGCCGCTCAATGAGATCAACTCCGCGCTCGCGCCTGCCGTCATGCTTGTATATATTTGCTTCATCGATAAGACTGCTTTTATCTGTAAGAAGCATTCCACCCTCACCAGTGGTGATCGTTTTGTCCGCAAAAAAAGAAAGCATGGAAAACTCTCCGTACGAGGCGATGGAACGCTTTTTATAGACACCAAAAAGTGCTGGAGCACAGTCGTTCACAAGATACAACTTCTCGCGGCGGGCGTAAGATGAGACTGCATCAATCCCCTTCGCACTCCCATAGAGCGCGATAAAAAGAATCGCCTTGGTCTTATCTGTGCGCACCTTTTGAATAGTAGCAACGTTGAGACACATCGTGTTTTCGTCCACATCCGCGAAGATGGGAGTAGCGCCTGTCGCGGCAATGGCATTCGGGTCAGCCGAGTGCGCGAGAGAAGGCACGATCACTTCATCGCCTTCGCCTATGCCGAGCGCTTTCATTCCTGTAATGAGAGCATCTGTGCCGTGTGAGAACGCGAGAGCATGCAAGCGCCCGCATATTCGTGCGAGTTTTTCCTCAAACTCTCGTGTGAAATTTTTTTCAGAAAGCCAACCATTTTTGATAACCTTCGTTAGGAGAATAATCTCTTCCTGGCCAAACGATGGTTCGTAACATGGAATAGTTTCACGACCAACACGAGACATGTAGTCGGAGTATGCTGATGAAGCTTCACGTTTTGACTTTTGCATTTTGATTTTTTGCTTTATGCAGCGCTTTATGGAGATACACCTCAAGCGCACTCTCGAGCGGCGTAAACTTCTCTTGCGGTACGACAGCGCGAATTTTTCCGAGCAACATGAACGGCAAAGTCTCACCTTCTGTTTTGTCCTTCAAAAATACACACGGAACCCCAAAAAACCGAGCAATTTGGGAAGCTACGTCAGCAACGGAACTATACTCCTCTCCGCCAAGATTGTATATCCCTGCGGGAAGCGCTCTTCCCGAGAAAACCACACGCACCACATCCGGCAAGTATACATACTGCATCATACGCGTCCCGGCGCCCCAGATCGTAATCTTGCCTGTCCCTTGCGCCTCTTGTGCAAGTGCAAGAATGGCATTTGGGTGCTGACTTTGTCCTTCTCCAAAAACCGATGAGAGTCGAAACACAATGCTTTCTCCATGATTGCGCAAAAGATACTGTTCAAAGAACATTTTACCGACACCAAAGTGATGCTTCGGCAGAAGCATCGAATTTTCAGTAACCTTTACATCACGCGGCAGGCCACTGTAGACATAGCTTGAACTGAAATAGACTACGCGACAGAGAGGCAAATCATGAAGAGCAGACACCAAAGAGTGGAGCGCATCAAAATCCTGCTGAAAAGATGTAAAAAAATTCTCGCGATATGCAAGCGCTGAATGCGTGCCACAATGAAGGAGTAGCGTCGGACGCAGATCGCGCAAAAGTACTCTTGTCGCCTCGTGATCGGAAAGATTAAGAGTTATATGGCCATCTATCCTGCCACGCATATCTATGCGCGTGCACGAAATTCCCGCTTCTTTGAGTGTCGAAGCAAGCACAGAACCGATGTAGCCTCGACTACCAAGTATCACAATGCGTTCTGTGTCTAGGGATGACCTATTCAAATGCATGGTTGCGTAAGATGAGATGATAATTTAGAACCTGTCCACTATCTAATGCCGTAGCGAAATGATCAAAATTCGTTGTGAAAATTGCGTATTTTGAGGAAGTATGAGGGGAAACTGACGAGAAAGACGCAATTTGCAACAGAATTTTGGTCATTTCGGTAGGCAAGCTCTATTTTGTTTCATATTTTGCGGTTAGATAGTGGATAGGTTCTTAGAGAGTGTTTGCGCGCAAGAACGAGCATACCAGTGCATAGAGTCTCTCGCTCGCATGACCATCATAGCCAGAGACGAGTGTATCTCGAATTTTCTGCCTTCCCGTTCGATCTTGTGATACGTCATGGATATAACGCTCAATACCAAATTTGAGCTCCATGGGAGTTCTTGCAATATATATTCCTCCACTCCTAAGGAGCGGCTGTAAATGATTGAATTGAAGAGTCCACTCCAGTCCTCCAAAACCAACCGTTATTGTCGGCCGATCACAAAGCGTCGCATCACAAAAAAGTGATGTCGACACTGATATCACCACAGAACTATAATAAAGCGTATCAATAAGATGGTCGTCATCTTCAATACACAATTCGTTTTTCTTAATTTTTTTCATATCAGAATCGAACACCATGCCAGGCTGATCAAAGAGTACCTTACGGGCATGGCGCAATCCCCCAAGATACACAGTGTCCGCAATTGGAAGCCGAACTAGAAGTTCGTGTGTCGCAGGAATCATTTCTGCCAAGGAGTTGATCATGTTTTGATCAAATGTGTTTGTTGTATTCTTAAAATGACGATCACCCTGTGCGGCATAGAGAATAATTTTTTTTGAGGAGTCGCCACCGATCGAAGCAATAAACTCACTCCATGAATGTTTTGGGCCATTGACATATCGATCATGGTGAGGTATACCGATCGGTCTCACGTCTTCCTCGCGCATACCATGTAAATCAACCGCCTCTTTTTTCATCATTTCATTTTGCACGACAAGTATGTTCGGCCGTACGCGCAGTGGTCCTTTCGTTGTCAAATTATCCCATGAACGCACTATACCAATAATCGGTATGTTTCGAAATCGAGCTTCATGCATCAATCGATTGTCTGTCGCGCTGAAAACATCAGAAGCGAGCAAGAGCGACGGAGCATATAGTTCAAACACGTCAGCGTACGTTCGGCGCGGCACAAGATACGCATACAAAAATGGAATAAACCTTTGTATAATGGGCGCCCAGAAAAGGAGCTTTTGCGACCACAAACGCTCGATGCCGATATTGTGAGATCGCATAATGCCAAGAGATTTCGTTCGCATAGAAGCAAATGCTAAATCCTTAAGAAACGCGTCTATGTGGCGCAATCGACCTGGAACTCCATGTACAATGACATTTTTCCCTCCAAATGATGTTTCATAAAATGGAACTTTTCCTTCGGGCACAACAACAACAACGCGGATATCTCCTGCTTCTGTCAGCAATTTTAGAAATGGCGCCACAAGAATATTTCGCGCAGTAAAATTGTGAAAACTTGTAATAAGAATTGTTTTCATACCTAACGTTTAGAATCTATCCAGGGTCTAATGCATCAGCAAAAAATCGCTCGAAGTCATTAGCGTAACGCTGCCACGTTATGGTCGTTCGCACAAAATCACTTCCTGCATTACTTAATTTCTCATACAACTTTGGTTCTTGCATAAGCCGGTAGAGCTTGGCCGCAAGAACTTCATGATTGAGCGCGGGAAATAAAAGAACATTCTCGCCATCCGTCAGAACTTCATGTGCACCCGCCGTATCAGAGAGCACCACGGGAAGACCCGTCGCCATCGCCTCAAAAACGGCAATTCCCCATGTCTGCATATGGCTCGCAAAAACAAAAACATCCGCCGAGTAATACGCATCAAGCAACTCTTTTTCACTGACAACACCTCTAAATGTGACGAACGAGGAAAGAGAAAGATCGCGTACGAGTTTCTGTAAATCTGCATAGTACTTTCTTGCCGTATCTTTATGCTCATGGTCGCCGATAATTGAAAGAGAGACATCGTATCCTTCTTTTCGTAAAATATGCACGGCACGAATGACATCTTCAAATCGACGATGAATATAAAAGATGCCATGACACAAGATGTTGATTTTTTTGCCCAACGGAGAAACACGCTCGTGATAGGGAAAATTGTTTGCATCTACACCGCTTCGCGTCACTTCCATACGATGGCCTAAAAAAGCGCCCGCGATATGCGCAGTCCGGTAATTCAAAACCGCAATCGTATCTTGGGCGGCAATAAATTTCCGTATTTCATAGTCATCTCGGAGCCAGTTCAAAAGCCGTTTCAAAAAGGTACGTTTCGGCGGACGAAGCGCTGGATCATCAAAAAGCGACCATCCTGCAAGCGTCATATCGCTCATCATCGCGACAGAGGGTATATTTTTTACCAGCTTCTTGTAATAGTACGCCACGCGCATCGAGATCTGTTCGTGTGGATTGAGTATCTCAGTATCACTCCTAATGCGGAGCGCGAGCATTCTGCATCTGCGGTTTTCCATATACTGATGCACGAATGTCCCCAAAAATCGTATGCGAAAAAAACTTGACAAGATTGGCAGATACTCTGCGTTGAGCGCCACAACAGGCAAATCTTTAAAAAAATCTGGAAAACAAAGTTCTTTATCGTAAGCAAACGTATAGACCGTCACCGCATGTCCTCGGCGCACAAATTCTCGGCCAAGCATCACCACTTGGCGAGCAGTTCCTCCAGATATCGTGAGAGACTGTATAATCATTGCTATGTTCATATTTTCGTAGCGTGAATCTGTGAATTCATTACTTCTAAGACGCTCTTTGCCTGTCGATTCCACGAAAAATTCTCTGCCATGTGACGCGCTCCCGTACGGCTTATAGCCTGATACAGCTCTGGCGAATCTACGAGTTTTTCAATCGCGTGAGCAAGAGCCTGCGGATTTCTCGGTTCAGCAAATACAGCATCTACCCCATCATGAAGCGTTTCGTATGTCCCTGCAAGCGGCGTAACAATCGTTGGAATTCCGCTCGCAATCGTTTCATTTACCGCAACCCCCTGCGACTGCAAGTGCGGATAGACGAAAATATGACTTTCTCTAAAGAAATGCTTGAGCTCTGCGTCAGAATATCTTCCAAAAAACGTCACCCTCTGCACAACCCCCCGATCTTTGCAGAGTTTTTTCAGTTGTTGATAATACTTAATGTCAGTACTATATTCTCCAAGAATTACAAGATACGGGTCCATTCCGTGCTCGACGATTAGTGCCATTGCCTCGATACTATCTTCAAATCGGCGATAGGAAAGAAAGATACCACTTGAAAGCAAATTAAGCCGCTCGCGACGACGAGGCGACATTTTTTCTATATAGGGAAATTCCACCGTATCAAGACCGGAGGGAATAATAATGCTCTCGCAGTTGGCGTATCTTCGGAGCATCATCTTATGAAATTCATCGAATACAATGATAGCATTCTGGGCACGAATGAACTTTCGTTCGTAAAGTGTCTTAAGCAGTATCATCGCTTTCTTGAGAAAAAGAGGACGCCAGGGAATATCATGGAATGCGGCATTTTCAATGATAGGCAACATCTCAAGAGGCCACCGCATGGTCGGTAACTCATTCATATTCCAAACAGAAGGAATATTTCTTATATATTTTTTATAATAGTACGCCACATGATGCGCCGGGCCATCGTCAGGATACAAAATATCGGTGGCACGATCAATCATGTATGCCATATCCCGCGCCATCCGGTCCTCCAAAAGAAAGCCCAAAAACCGAAACGTCTCCCGGTAACGATTCTTGGGAAGCACTACAACAGTGAACTTTTTGAGCAATTCGGGAAAACATTTTTCAACGTCACAGAAAAAAGTATAGAGAATAACCTCGTTCCCCGCTTTCTGTAGCTCGTATGCCACATTGAGTGCAATGCGTTGTGCCCCACCAGAAACACTGAGTTTTCGTATAATAACCGCGATTTTCACAATACTTGACATTATTAGTGAGTTTGCTACGCTATCATCATATTTGGCATTCGCCACGACTCCGCCCCAAAAGGGCGGAGGTCTATATATGAAGCTCCAGAAAGGCCTTTTTTATGTTACGATAATCATTGCTATCAACTTTTCCAACTAATTCTTTCAGTCTTTTGTAATTGATAATTCTTGTTTGCGACAATACCGCTGTCTGTTTTTTGCCATTATGAAGAAAGGTAAAGTACCATGTACCTTCTTTGGTTTTGGTTGTTAATGGAACAGCCAAGAATGAAAATTTGTCATATTTCTTCAGTATAAGAACTGGTCTTGTGAAAAAATCTCCTTTCCCATTCATTTCTGTTCCAATATTTTTGCCAAAATAACTCCACCAAATCTCTCCTTCTTTAAAAAGAGGTGGAGTATGTTCTTTCGTATGTAATTTTTCTTTCAACCCTATCCACTCAAGAAATTCTTTGATCATATATTTTCATTATTTGCACGAGTAACTCCTCACACTCTTCGGAAAATCCGCCCCATATCCCTCCATTGCAAAAGGATGGGGGATTTGAGGTGTGAGGAGTTACTTGCACGATATTTGACATACTAGCACAAAAGTGCTAAACATAAAAGCAGGAGCCTATCCACTATCTAATGCCTAGACGAATTTTGGACATTTTGGCAGACAAGCTATCTTTTGCTTCATATTTTGCGGTTAGATAGTGGATAGGCTCTAAGATTCGTTGACCTACGTATACAGGGAGTATAACTTGTGGCAAAATTTGAAGTAAGGGCTGGTAGTACTCATCAGGAACCGATTTATATTATCGAGGCAGATAATACGAGCCACGTCAATACGCTGATACAGCGTCATCTGGTAAAAACAACCGGAGGAAAGCTTAGTCGTCTCGTCGCATTCTTTTTTCCTCCAAAAATCCTCGCCTCGGAACTGGAGTCACATTCGTATGTGTTTGCTCAAAAAGAGTCCGTGCACCCACTTCTCCACGATACCTTCTACACATGCGGTAGATTCGTGGATGTTGCATTCCAAGGAAAGCACTTTGAGTACATTGTGAACAGATTGCCGTAGTTCACAAATTCACCATAGTCCACACAAAGAGGAGATTGCTTTGGATCTTACAAATGTCAAGACACACGCCTTACTAAAAGAATTGCTTGCGCGCAAAGATCTCATCAACGAACAAGGTATGACGGTGTATCCAGAAGGATACTCGCTCATCACCAAAATGACACCACTTCCGTGCACCGATGGCGTGCCTGTGCGCATGCGGCAAGATGGCACCGTCGAGGGAGCACTCATCGTTCGAGGCAGCGGATTCTACAAAGGAAAGTACACCATGATCGGCGGCCGTGTTGCGTACGGACGTACGCTTGCGAGTGCCCTCAAAGCTCACTTCAAAACCGATCTCGGGGTACAACTTCAAATGCTTTCTGATTGGACTCATCCTGACTTTGTGTTTCAATACTTTCCCCAAAAACAAGAGGGTTGCGGTCTCACGGCGGGCAAGAAGCACTCGGACTTCAGTGGTTTTCTTTTCGAAATCGTCCACCATCAGATGAATTCGGATACAATCATGACGTGTCGTGGACAACATGTCTTTTGAAAGCCATGCGCAGTCCGGACATACGGCGATTGCTTCCTTTGGTTGATTAAGCCTCGCTCCATCAGACGGACGCACCAAACGTGCGTCCGTTATCTTTTCATACGACAGAGAGTATCTATTTCTCAAGAGAAAAAACGATAGTATCCGGATTCGCAG